>CAYYIJ010000062.1:0-14121 GCA_964471945.1 uncultured Chlorobiaceae bacterium | reverse complement strand
TAAGCGTACATATCAACCATACGAGACTTCACCGGGTGAACAGGCTCAATTCGATATCCTGTGAGATTCGGAAAAGTAATTTCATATTTAGATTCACGTTCAGGCATTGCATAAACTTGCTCGACTTTTTCGGGCTGAACCGGAGTTCCGGCTTTCCCTTTTTTAAAAAACGTAAATGGAACACCGGCAACCTGAGCATATTCAGGTGTGAACTTTCCATCCTTACCGACAGCATAAATCACTCGCCGCAAAGCCCTTCCAACCACTTGCTCGCACAGCAATTGAGAACCAAAAGCCCTAATACCCAAAATATGCGTTACCGTATTTGCGTCCCAACCTTCAGTCAACATCGAGACGGAAACAACGCAGCGGATGTGAGAGCCAAGCATGCCGACTTTCCCTACTGTATTAACGACCTCGCGAAGAATATCGGCTTCGGTTACCTTTTCTACAGACTTATCTGGATGCAATACACGGTATTCAGATTTAAATCGTTCAATCTCGGGAGCAAACACTTTCTTAAATTGATCATTGATTTGGTCCGAATTTTCTAGCGCATCCGAATCGATGAGCAATGTTGGCGGTTTTGACAAAGGTTGGCGAGTAACTTTATCATAATTATCGAATAAATCGAATTTACCATTGACAATCGCTGTGTTACCATTCGATTCTTCCAGTTCATATCCCGCTAAACGTTTGAAAACTTCCGAAGACACATTTGTATTATTACAAACAACAATGAAAACTGGTGGATGATCGAACAATCCGCGATAACGGTCGTATTCTTTCTTGTAATTCGTGTAAAGCTGCTCAAGCGCAATTTGTATCAACGGAGGGATTTCAGGTCTTCCTTCTATCTTTTTATGGCGAGCACCAAAATTAGGTAAATCTTTTTTTACATGTTCATAAAGATTTGCCAGTTTAGGTTGCTCTAATTCGTGCGTTGGATCTTCCTCCGGCAAGAATGGTATTTTTACTAAACCGGATTCGATTGCTTCAACCAAACCGAAATCACTAACCACCCACGGGAATAATGTATACGGTTCATATCCTGAACCTTGCAAATAATATGGTGTAGCACTAAGGTCATAAACCGAACGAATTTTGTAACGCAGGGATATTTCAGCAAGTCCTGTAACCCATACGGCAGCACGTTCGTTTTCTTCTTTTGTAATATCATCGCTTCGCTTCACGCCATGGTTTAGCGGAAGATAGCAATGATGTCCTTCATCGTTTATTACAAGAAGTCTTGACCCGGTTTTAAATTTCCCGATAACTCGTTTGATCATCTGGTTATAATCTTCAGTCGCCTCGCGTTTGTTCCTGCCTTTCTTGCCGTCAAACGGACTTCGTTTATTTCCTTGCAGGGCTCTTAATTCAAATGTATGCCGATTTGTAATAATTAATTTCGAATTTATTCCGAGAAGTAAATCCTGATAGAACTGCGATTGCGGAATAAGATCTCTCACATGATAATAATCTCTTTCCGATTTACGATCGGGGTCAGCAAAAAGAACGTTCAAGCGATCCTTGATAGTGATACCCGGTGCAACTATCAAAAAATAATCGGTAAACCTTATGTCTCCTCGATATTCTTGTCTGTTATAATAATGATAGAGGAGCTGCATTGCCATAACAACGGTTTTCCCAGTACCGGTAGCCATTTTGAACGCAGTGCGAGGAAGATTGAAATGAAGTTTATCTTTTGAAATTTTATTCCACTCATCATTCAAATTATTTAGAACGTGTTGTCCGATATTCGATTTCTCGGCAACCTCATTGAGCCATATTGTTGTTTCTATCGCTTCCCGTTGCGCGAAGAATAGTTTGTTAACACGCTGTGGATTAAACCAATAGGCAAGTAATTCTTTTGTAACCCTTGTTGTCTCTGAATAATTTACTTCTCTCCATTTTCTTACTTCTCTTCTAACAAGATTTACAATGTGTTTTTCATATTCAGCAGAAACATCACTCACGTCCAATAACGATCGTTGTTTTTGCGCTATAGGGATAGTAGATATAACCGGTACAAATGGCCTCCGACCTTTTCGTTTATCATCATAGTCTAATCTGCCGTCAAGATCTGTTTGATAATAAAATTTCGGCTCCTCGTAAGGATTATTGAGTATGGGATTGAAGTCAGTCATGTGTAAATAAACTTACAAAAATTCACGTAGCCCGGCAAATTACTTTTGAAATATTAAATTCTCGATTTGAATATCTATCAACCTATCACTCCATTCTCTATTCCGCCGTCATCGTTACATCTCTAATACTTGGCATTAGCAAAACACTGTTTAGAAACACTTTGTTGAGATTATCCCAAAACAATCGGAAGTTCGGATCATCAGCGAAAAGAATAATATTTCCAGCGCCTAATCGCTCATGTACAAGAAATGGTGTATCTTCAATCAACTTATTTTTCTCTTTTGATAGATACCCACTCAGTCTTGGTGTTTTTGTGTAAATCCCAGCGTTATATCCTTTTTCACTCAATTCGAAGATCGTTTGCGTAGTTTTCAAAACCGCGATGATTGAATCATAACCGAATCCCAACGGATGTGAATTATCTAATTTTACTTTCAACATAGTCCCGGGAATTTGTTCGAGTCGTTGCTTCCGTTCACGCTCTTCAACTGTCATACGCATTTCGAGTTCTTTTTCGGAAAGCTTTTCTTTAGTTGTATCCTTTTTATCATCGTTTTTCTTTTCCTTGATCTTAACACTTGCAATTTTTCCAATAGAGGCAAATGCAGCCCCACCTTCAATGCCTATGAAAGTTCCGCCGCCAGAAATCCAGTTTTTGATTTTTTGAACTGCATTTGAATCGAGCTGGCTCTTATACCCTTGTCCCATACCCCAATCGTCAGGAAAAATAATTGCCGTATATTCACGCAAATCTATTGAGCGAATCCGGTCAAGCTTCATCGGAACAAAATCAATACCATAATGATTATCGAATAACGACCAGATTGCTCCGAATGATTCAGAAGAAACGGGTGAATTTGTAATGACAATAATTTTCGGTTTCTTTAATCGAACGGCACGATCGGATCCTAAATTGATTCCTTTTTCTGTATAACCGCTTTTTGCCGCAAATATTATGAGATTATAATTTTGTGCGAGGTCTTTCATCTTCTCATGGATATCTTTCGGATTACTGCTTACAGGTACAATAATCGAACCTCGACCAAACTCCTCACCGTTCATTGTAAATTTTCTCAACGCAACATGTGTTTTGTAATCGTGCTGAAGCAGCCAAACCAATGCTTTAATTGCATCATTAGAATTCCATTTGAAAACGTAAGCATACGCTGCCTTTTCTCCGACTATTTTACCTTTTGGATAGTGAATTTCATTGATTTGTTCAATCGGGATTGAAATCGGTTTATTTGTCCAATATGTTTCAACCCCATACGCTATAGGCAATGCCCATGTAGAGATGTCGTAAAAAAATGTATCGCTAATGGCTGGCTCTTCCTCCATTAGTGTCATTATAAGTCGTTTTGCCGGTTGCTCGAGTGAAATTATATAACTTCCCGCAGGAAATATTTTTGAGACCTTTTTCTCTTGGAAGTATGTTTTAAGTCCATTGAGCAAAAATTCTTTTTGTACTTGGTGAATTTCAATCCCTTGCTGAAGAAGAAGTGAAACCATTTTAGCAGCTTTTGATGGGTCTTTTGTCGGGTCAACAATAAATGCTTTGATTGTGCCTTTCTTACCTTCATCTATAGCATTTTTAAAAAACTGATAAAAATCTTTCAATCGCTTTTGACGATTTTCAGTTGTTGCTTTTAGGGTTGCGAACGATGCAGCAACATGATGGTCAATCCGATCTTTGAGTGTAAGAATTGTTTCATCATTTCGTTTAATACGTACACCAACTTGCCCACCCTGCTCGTATGTCATTCCGATTGCCCCGTTAAGTGAGGGCCACGAATCACCGAAGCCGGGATAAAACAAATCGAATATTTCTCCACTCCAATAACTCCATCCCTTTGCATCAAATGCTGCGGCGTTTGCTTTCCCATAAATCTCATACCATTCGATTGTGTTGGTTGGAATGTTTTTATTTATCGGTTTAAATGATGGAAAGAAAAAATACGAGCTATTGTATCCCATCTCGTGGAAATCAACATGTACCTGCGGCTTCCATTCTTGATATACCTTGATACGATGCTGAGTTTCCTTTTGAGTCAGCCAAGCCCAATCACGATTTAGATCGAAGAAGTAATGATTTGAGCGACCGGAGGGCCAATCTTCGCTGTGTTCGGCAGCTGCTCGGTCTTCAACTGGTTTTGAGCCAGCACGGTTTATCTGGAAATTTACATATCGCTCATGTCCATCTGGATTTAGCAGCGGATCAATAACAATAACAAGATTTTGTAATAGTAATTTTATTTCATCATCTGTTCTTGCGATAAGTTGATACATCACATCGAGAGCAGCTTCAGGACTTGATGCCTCGTTTCCATGTACACCATACGATAACCATGCAATTACAGGTGATGATTTGTAAATGTTATCAACTTCTGATCTTCCAACTTTACGGGGATCTGATAATTTTTGAATATCGACTTTTATTTTTTCAAGTTTTTTCAGATTCTCGGGTGAACTGATCACTACAATATATAATTTTCTGCTTTCATAAGTTTCACCATAGGGAAACACACGAACACGATCTGACGCCGCATCCTGAAGAGTGAAGATGTACTTCTCGATTTTTGAGTGTGAGGTGAATTTTTCACCAAGCTCATAACCAATTATCTGTTTAGGTATTGGAACCCTTGGATCATAAATGTTTTGTGCATGAGTCGTTGTTAGGAGGAGTAAAAATCCAATCAGCCATATCTTACAAATTTGTATTTTATCGTTCTTTGCTCTCTTGGCGACTTTGCGTGAAATAAAAAATGAGAAATTCATTATTGTTCCTTAATTTGATTTATAAGCGATGGCTGAGATTTCGATATTGGCACCGCGCGGAAGTGCAGCAACTTGGACTGTTGCACGTGTTGGGTAATTTCCCTCCTCAAAATATCCACCGTATGTGTTATTCATCTTAGAATAATTCTTCATATCGGTGAGATAAACAGTTGTTTGAATTACACAAGAAGAATCATATCCCGCTTTACGTAATATATTCATTAGGTTTTCCAGAACCTGTTGCGTTTCAACTTCAATGCTGTCTTGCAAAAGTTTACCAGTGGATTGATCAATCGCTATTTGTCCCGACACGAAAAGGAAATTACCAACTTTTTGTGCCGGACTGTATGGACCGATAACGTTGGCATCGGTAATCACAGTTCTCTGCATTGCTGATGCAAACTCCTCCTTCACAATTTCTCGAATTCGCTGTTCATTCGGTTGGCAGCCGAAAAATATTATTCCCCAATAAATTATAATTGATAACAACAATATCATCTTGTTCATAAAAAATCCTTTCAATAAATGGTTTCTCAACTACTTTATAGAGACATCTGAAAAATCCCTCCATTTGTCACCCCGAACGTCCGCCTGCCAAAGTCGGCCATGGTAGACGGCGGGCAGGAAGTGGAGGGTCTCAAATTCTTTAGAATTGAGATGTTTCGCTTCGCTCAATATGACAAAAAAGAATAATTCAGAAGTCTTTTATATTTAATACTTAGTACCTTGTACTTTGTTCATTGCTCAAAGCTTATACCCAATCTTTCTTAAAAACTCTTTCCGATACTTTATATCTTCCTCAGTCTCAATTCCTTTCGACTTCATTCCATCAATTACACCAAGAATACCACGACCTTGTTCAGTTTCAGCGACAATTACTTCAACTGGATTTGCAGTTGCACAAAAGATATTGCAAACTTCGGGAACATTTTTGATCGTGTTGAGAATGTTTATTGGGAAACCGCCTTCCATGAATATGATGAATGAATGTCCGCAACCAAGATTCATCCCATTCTTCTGAGCAATCTCGATTAATTTTTGATCATTACCGGTGAAGCGAACAAGGGCTGGCCCGGAAGATTCACAAAAGGCAACTCCAAATTTCATACTTGGGTTTGTTGAAACAATCGCTTCATATATATCTTCGATTGTTTTAATAAAATGCGATTGCCCAAGAATAAAATTCATATCGGCTGGTTTGTCGATTGCAATAATTTTTAGTTCCATAAATTATTCCTTATAAGTCATGTTTAAAAATTCTTTCTAATTTCTTTCGTGTATTATTCAAGTGAGTGCCGCCCCAATATATTTTGCGGCAGTTTGGACATTTATAAAATTCTTCAAGACCTTCCAGCGACCGAGATGGTACTTTGCCTTCGAGTGTTGCCTTGTCAGCACGTACTACCTCGATGTTGCACTCAAGACAACGTGTGAATAATTTTCTGTTTATATCGAGCTTAAAATGCTCTACCACGAATCTAAGTTGATCGTCAAACTTTTCAGATGGAATATATTGAAAGTTCTGAATGTTGATACCATCGGGTAAAGTTTTTCGCTTAGTTAAAAAAATCTCACCTGTTGCACTGCTAACTTCGATTAATTGCTTTAACGACATAGTCGGACTATGGGTTGTATCATAGCCTAATATCCGCAGCCAGCGAGCGAGTTTTTCGAGCATAGTATCAGCAACAAACTTCATTTTATTTCTCAAATTTCACATTTTTTTTATCGAAAATCAAATTATCAGCATTTGAAAAAATTTTTCTTGCCTTCAGCGTATTATTTCACTATCTTGAAATTGCAGGTAACAGTACAACGTTTTTGTCCCGAAAGGTACAATATTCCAATCGGGAAGGTGTGCTGCAGATTTTAATTATATAATTTTAATAAAACATTTTGAAAGGAAGTTGCATGGAAGAGGGGACCGTGAAGTGGTTCAGCGGATCAAAAGGATTCGGGTTTATCTCACGTCAGAATGGAGAAGATGTTTTTGTTCATTTCAAAGCTATTGCATCCAATGGATATAAAGTTTTGAATAAAGGAGATAAGGTACAATTCGACATCGAGCAGGGGCCGAAAGGGTTACAAGCAGCAAATGTGAAGAAGGTATAAATATTGATCTCAATATATTTTAATCCCGATTAGCTACTTAAGTTGATCGGGATTTTCTGTTCACGATTTTTAAAATAAATATTTCTTAATAAGGAAAAATCATGGCAAACGGTACAGTGAAATTTTATAATGCAATTAAAGGATTTGGCTTTATAACAAATGAAAACGGTGAAGATATTTTCTTCCATCGCAGCAATGTCAAAAATACAGGTTTTCGTGATACTTTAGTGCAGGGAGATAAAGTTGAATTTGAAGAAAAAGCGGAACAAAAAGGGAAACGGGCTTATAATATTAATCGTGTGTAGTTTTTGCTTATAGGTTTTTCTGTAAAATCTACATCATTCCGACAGGATCGACGTCAATAATCATCTTGACCGATTTGGTTTTACCTATAGTAGATTTGTGATAATCTTGGATGGCTTGACGTATTGCCTTGTGGACAAACTTGCCTGCAGGATCTACTGTTTTTAAACTTTTTACGATTATGTGCCAACGATACTGACCCCTCAATTTAGTCAAAGCTGCTGCTGCTGGTCCAAGTATGATAAAATGTTTAGCGTATGTTTTTAATAATTCTGCAAACTTCGAAGAATGTCTAACCACATCCTTTTCTTTTGTACTCTTAAATTCTATTAGAATAAGGCGTGAGAATGGAGGGTAGTTCAGTTCTTTTCGATAAGTAATCTCGTTTTCATAAAAAGATTTAAATTCATGTTTCAGCACATGTTGTAAGCTTTGATGCTTCGGCTGAAAAGTCTGAATTATAACTTCGCCTGCAAGGTTGCTGCGTCCAGCCCGCCCAGCAACCTGTGTTAGTAATTGAAATGTCCGTTCGGCTGAGCGGAAATCTGGCAGCAACATTTGAGTGTCGGCAGAAATTACTCCGACCAGTGTAACACGAGAAAAATCTAATCCTTTGGCTACCATCTGTGTTCCAAGCAAAATATCAGCTTCGCCATCTGAGAATATTTTTAATATTCTATCATGAGCACCCCTTGTAGATGTTGTATCGAGGTCCATACGGAGTAATTTTGTACCGGGAAAAAGTTTTTTAAGCTCTTCTTCTACTCGCTGTGTGCCGAAACCACGATATTGAATGTCTAACGATTGGCACTTAGGGCAAAAAATTGTTCCCTTTTTCACACTCCCACAATAATGACATCGTAGAAGTTTTGTTGTACCATGATAGGTTAATGAAATTGTGCAGTTATCGCACATTTCAACATAACCACAGTTGGGGCATTCAACAAACGGTGAGAATCCTCTCCTGTTTTGGAGTAAAATTATGCCTTCTTTTTTCTTTAGGCGGTCTTCGATTTTCTCTCTTAAGATGTCCGAAATAGATCCAACCTCAAATTTTCGTTTTTTGAATTTTGCTTTTATTGGATCTTTTTTTAATTCATCTTTTCTTTGATCTCGGTGTTTCTGTAGTCTTCGTCCTCTTTCTTCTATCATGTCAACTAAATGTATATCGGGAAGTTTTGCATTATCCACACGTTCAGGCAGTTCGAGGAGGGTGTATTTGTTACTCAATGCATTTGTAAAGGATTCGACCGATGGGGTAGCAGAACCGAGAACAACAACTGCATTGCAATATGAAGCACGCATGATAGCGGCATCACGTGCATGGTAGCGAGGTGTTTGGTCGAATTGTTTGTACGATGCTTCATGTTCTTCATCGACCACAATCAAACCAAGATTTTTCAAGGGTGCGAAAACAGCGGAGCGGGGACCGATGACGACTGAAATTTTACCTTCCCAAGCTATTCTCCAGGCATCTTGACGTTCGCCTATGGACATACGGCTGTGTACAACGGCTACATTATCACCTAAATGGAATTTAAATCGGCGAACAATTTGAGGCGTGAGAGAAATTTCAGGAACTAAGACAATAGCTGACTTCCCACGTTTTATAGTTTCAGTAATTGCTTTTATATAAACCTGTGTTTTCCCGCTCCCGGTAACACCGTAAAGTAGAAACGTATGAAATATGGATTGTTGAACTTTATTGATAATTTTACCTAAGGCATTCTGTTGATAATTGTTTAATGTTATATCTGTTGATCCCAACGCCGATTGGTACATTACATACTCTGGTGATCTGATTACTTCTCGGTTCCCAATCTTTATTATTTTATTTTTTTCAAGTGATCTTATTGTTGATAATGAAACCTTAACCCGTTTAAGAATATCTGGGATACTGATGAATGTTTCTTTATCATCGTAACTGAGAAGATGTTGAATGAGAGTTACTTGTTTACCATATCTTTTTGACGGGCGGAACATCAACTCCTTGAGCCATATCTGTAATGTCGTTATTATCTTTTCATCGAGCATAATACCGGCTTCATGCTTAACTCTAATCCCGCGTGGAACGGATTCTTCGTCTATTTTTATTATACCTAATTCTATAAGTGAGTTCAATGTTGAATGAATACTGTTTATTTGTAAACGTTTCTGAAGCTGCGAGATGCTCAAAATAGTTTGCTTTTTTAATTCTTCAATTATGGTTTTTTGTTTCGGTGTTAGTTTTTTGTGTACCACACTGGATTCAAAATCTTGAAGATTAAGACTCACCACTCGTTTCCCAGTTTTAAAAGTGCTATGAATGAGAACTGATTTAAGTACTTTACTTCTTGGTGCGATATAGTAATCACTAATCCATTGTGTTAATTTTAGAAGATCTTCGTGAATGATCGGTTCAGGATCGATAACATCTAAGATAGTTTTTAAATCTATTTTATCAGAGCGCTCCTTAGTCTCGACAACAAAACCGATGAGATTGCGTTTCCCAAATGGAACAAGCACTCGTATTCCAGCTTTCACGAGAGGTAGTAAATGAATAGGAATAGCATAAGTAAACAGCTTCTCAACCACGACAGGTACAGCTATATCGGCAAATGCGTGAGGTACGTTCATTAGATTTATTGAAATTCCGATTTAAAAAATTTCGTAAAAAAAATGGCGAGATGCAAATTTGCTTATCTCAATCAAATTTTGTATTCTCCTTAAGTTTTAGATGGAATAGTTCTAATAATACGAAAAAATAAGCGATTTAAAGCGTATTTTTAGAGCTAACATTATTAAATATGGATTAATATTCCATAATAAAGTAGAGACCCTTCTGATGAAAGATTTAATCAATAATATATGGATTAAGATACGCGATTTTGTAGAAAAATATCCGGTTATAATTGCAGCTATTGTTATTTATCTTTATTATTTATTAACATCAATAAGTTTATTCAGAAGACCAGGGGTTAATAAGACGTTTCTTGATTACCTAATGGAATTCGATTCCCTTTTTTTCCTTTGGTTGGTTGCTGCCGCGCTGCTTCAAGTACAAAAAATTAGGAAAGCACATAAAAAGGAAGAAGACCATCGAAGATCTATTGAACGTGCCTTGGATAGGCAGCAGATTTACAGCACTCTCGTAACAGATATTACGATGCTACTTCAGGATAATGTTAACAATCCATTGGCAGTGATTTCTGTAACAACTCAAGAAATCCGGCGTCGATTTGAAACTGATAAAGAAATTATTCGTTATCTTGATCGCATTGATGGCGCGATGAAAAGGATACATAACACTATTCGCGACATACAATCATATGAGGCGCAAAAATTTATTTCGACAACACAAGATATAATAAAAGAAAAAACAAATTAATCTTGTTTGGGTTGTTGAAGATATAATCTCATTTTGAGTGGCGATTGTAAAAAAATCGTTCTCTCTTAAAACTTTAAATTTATTTAAATACAACCAATTTTTGATTGTTCGGCACTTAATAGTGCTAAACGTCACACATGGTGTTGATTATCACTATCCGCTAATCGTTATTACACTACTTTAAGATTGTAAGTTTACAAATAATTGAAATATTATGAGGGTTTTATGTCTACATATAAAAACAGTGCAGGTAAAAAAAATTTACTTCACACTTTTGGTAATATTGTGAGTAAAAAGCAAAACTATTTTCCAGAAGCGTTAAATCTCAAGAAAGATGATCCGGAAAATGACTCGGATTCGAATGGATATTCTAATAAAGGATCAGAATATATTGATCAAGAACATAATGTCATTCCCCCTGATGCTGGGATAAAAAAATCTCAGCCACCCCGATTGATTCAAACATTAATCGAAAAGGGACGAGTCTCAAAAGAAAAAATAGATCGCGCATTAGAAATTCAGCGCAACACAAATGATAAACGTCGTTTGACTGATATACTCGTCGATGAATTAGGCGAGGATCGGGAGACAATTTTTCAGACTATAGCAAGATATTATTCATTTGAATCGGTCGATCCAACCACAGTTTTTGGAAATAAAGAACGACTACAGTTCGTTAAGCACTTACTTGATGCATTGCCGCCGTATTATTATGAGATGGCGGTACGACGTAAGGTGCTTCCATATGAATTGTTCACTAATGGAAATGATAAACTCATTGTTATTACTCCTGATACAACGCATCCAGAAGTGCACGAGGTAGCGCGTGGATTTCAATTTTCACGTTACGAGGTCAAGCATGTAACACTTGCCAACTGGAACGAACTGTGGCGTCAACTTGCTTTCGATCAAGGTGCTAAACAGCTCGGACTTGATGTTGAGGATGAATTTGTTGAGTACAATAAAGATGAAACAGAGCGTGAGATAGAGCGTTCTCTTGAAGACGAAATCGGTAGAGGAAAACTCAATGAAGTTATAGAAGGGCTATTAGTTGACGGTGTTCGAACCGGTGCAAGCGATATTCACGTCATACCAAAAAGTAAGAATCGAACCGAATTTCATTTTCGTATCGATGGAAAATTATCTCTCTGGAGTGCTATTACAGATCTTCCTGCTGAAGCTGTTCTTACAGTTATAAAGGATCGCGCTAAGAATTTGGATAGATTTGAAAAATTCTTATCTCAAGATGGCTTTGCCCAGCGAACAGTAGATAATAAATTGTATCGCTTCCGATTTTCAACTATGCCCATCTACGGTAGTGATTTAAGAAGCAAATTGGAATCAATCGTTATCCGTATTTTACGCGGGGCTGACGATTCACTTGCTCTCGGAGTTCTTGGGATGGATATTACTACGATTGGTGTTTTTCGAAAGGCAATCCGAAAAACGCAGGGGATGATTATTTTTACAGGACCGACCGGAAGCGGTAAAACAACTTCACAGCATGCTGCCATTAAAGAAATTATGGACCCCGGTGTTAATATCATTACTATTGAAGATCCAGTTGAGTATCTAATTGATGGGGTTCGTCAAATAAAATTAAATCACAAACTTGATTTTGAAGGTGCTTTACGCGGATTACTTCGGCATGACCCTGATATTGTTATGGTTGGTGAGATGAGAGATAAAATTACAGCTGAAATTGCTGTAAAATTAGCCAACACAGGTCATCTTATCTTTTCAACGCTCCACACTAATGACTCTGTTAGCGCAATAACTCGATTGTATAATATGGGTATCGAACCATTCTTACTTGCTTATACAGTCAATATTGTTATCGCTCAACGTCTTCTAAGGAAACTTTGTGACCGATGTAAAATGGTTGATGAAGACTTAGATATTGAATTATTACTTAGTGCTGGGTTAACTGAGAAAGAGATCGAAACAACGAAATTCTATAAGCCCGGTGGATGTGCCCACTGCATCAAAGGGTATCGCGGTAGGATCGGTATATATGAAGCTCTGCACATGAATAAAGAAATGAGAAAAATTATATTGAAGTCGCATGATTTTATCGATGAGGATGCTCTACGGACAATGGCACTTCAAAATGGAATGCAGACTCTTCGTCACTCGGCTATGAATTTGGTTAAGCAAGGAGTTACTTCAATTGAAACATCAGAAGGGATGCTGATAGAAGATTAATAAACATCAATGGCGTACTGGCCGCTCCGTAGACAAGCGACCCTCCCAGTAGCCGTTTAGAGAGCCCGAGTGAATTTACGCTTGGGCTTTTTTATGCCTTGTATTATTTTTTGTAAAGTTGGAAAACTTGATGAGAGAGCGTATATTCATCTTATTAAGTTATGGATATATTTGGTATTTCGCTTGTAGCGAACATCTTGATTGTGTTTGTTGTTTTCGGACAAGCGCAGCTTATTCATGAATCCTTGGGGAAAGCTGGTTCAAAAGCGGTTGGAAAAATTGTGACACTATTCTTAGCTGATATCACCGTGATATCGAAGGGATTCTGAAATTGACCCGCTTCAAAGTCTTTCTTGAATATGAAGGTACACGATACAGCGGTTGGCAGGTACAAAAGAATGCCAGAACCGTTCAAGGTGAGCTAATCAACGCTGCAAAGAAAATATTTAATACAAATGAAGTTGAATTCTACGGTGCTGGCAGAACAGATGCCGGCGTTCACGCCTTGTTGCAAGTGGCTCATCTCGATGTGCATACAATGATAGCACCTGAAATAATACGGATGAAACTCAATGACGAGCTTCCTGTCGACATAAACATCATCGAAGTAGAAAAAGCACCAAAGAATTTTCACGCCCGCCATGATGCTATAGCGAGAAGTTATCTGTACCAGATTTCTCGAAGAAGAACTGCATTCGGCAAGCGATATGTTTGGTGGGTGAAAGATAAACTCGATATGAAGCTGATGCTGGAAGCGTCAAAGTTGTTTATCGGCATGAAAAACTTTGCATCATTCACCGCCGATGATGAAGAAGAAAAATCAACAAAGGTTTTAATCGAGAATATTGAGATGAAAGAAGAAGGAGATTTAATTCTTATAAGAATCTACGGTTCGCATTTCCTTTGGAAGCTCGTTCGTCAATTAGTAGGTGTAATTGTGGAAGTCGGCAGAGGGAAATTATCTGTTGAAAAAGTAAAACAATATCTTCGCACGAAATCGGATGAACCTGCGAAGTTTACTGCTCCTCCTTCAGGATTGTTTCTTGAGCGTGTGTATTATCCGGGGGATAAAAAATTGATTCACTTGGAACCAACAATGAATTTAATCGAATCACGGCTTAGAAAAACATGAATATATACGGAATCATTATACTCACAGCGCTTCTTCTCGAATATGTTTTGAACTTAATTGCCGATCTTCTAAACATAAG
>CAYYIJ010000061.1:0-14657 GCA_964471945.1 uncultured Chlorobiaceae bacterium | reverse complement strand
CAGCAAATTATCGAGCAGTTATATGAAATGCCGATCGAAAAAATAGATCGGGACGATGTCCTTCAGGTAATTGAACAATTAAAATCTGTATTGAATCGGGGTGACACTCGAGCGGCAGAATATTACAGCGGCTCGTGGAGAGTGAATACTTGGGTGAAAAAAGGAATCCTGCTTGCTTTCCGTTTCGGCGTGTTAAGCGAATTTTCAAAAAACGATCAGTTTAACTTTTTCGATAAAGATACAATAGGTGTGCGCCAATTTTCGGTCGATGATGGTGTACGAATTGTTCCAGGTGGCAGTGTCGTACGCGACGGTGTATTCGTCGCAAACGGTGTTGTAATGATGCCGCCATCTTACGTGAATATTGGTGCCTACGTGGATGAAGGAACAATGATAGATTCTCATACACTTGTTGGTTCATGTGCACAAATCGGCAAGCGAGTACATATTAGCGCTGCGGCACAAATTGGTGGCGTATTAGAACCGGTTGGATCTTTACCAGTAATTGTTGAAGATGATGTCTTCATCGGTGGCAACTGTGGAATTTATGAAGGCACAATCGTAAAACGGCGAGCAGTTATTGCTGCAGGTGTTATCCTAACCGGTGGAATGCCAGTATATGATCTCATCCACCGAACAATGTATAAAAAATCAGGAACATCTCCACTTACCATACCTGAAGGTGCAGTTGTTATTGCCGGGAATAGAAAATTAAATCATCCATTCGCTCAGGAACATAATCTATCAATTTACACCCCAGTCATTGTCAAATATCGCGATGAGAAAACGGACGCTTCAACTATTCTAGAGGAAGAATTACGTTAAACACATCCATGAAGCGCATCCTTATCACCGGAAGTAACGGTTTATTAGGGCAAAAAACAATCGAGCTTCTTTCAAGAACTAATTACCGATTATTGATTACTTCGGTAGAGGAGCAGTCCGTTTTCGATCGAGAAATAATTCCGTATCGTCAACTTGATCTCACAAGGCGTCAGGAGATCAGAAAACTCGTTGATGAATTCGAGCCGAACCTCATTGTACATACAGCCGCGGTGACCGATGTCGATCTGTGCGAAAAAGAACGTGGTCTTGCATGGCAGGTGAATGTTGGAAGTGTTGAAAATCTAATTTACGCTGCGAAGCTCGTTGGTGGACAGATTGTCCATCTCTCAACGGATTATGTTTTTGATGGTTCTCATGGTCCATACACCGAGATTGATCGCCCGAATCCAATTAGTTACTATGGACGAACCAAATTGGCAAGCGAAAACCTCTTATTAACAAGTGGTATACCGGCAACAATTATTCGAACGATGGTTCTTTACGGTTTTGGATTTAACGTTAAAAAAAATTTCGCTTTGTGGCTTTACAAAAATTTAAGTGAAAAAAAACAAATCAATGTTGTAGACGACCAATTTGGTAATCCCACGCTTGCCGATGATCTAGCTTACGCAATTTTAAAAATCATCGAACTTGAAAAAATTGGTACGTACCATATAGCAGGCGCTGAGATAGTTAGTAGGTATGATTTTGCATTAACGCTGGCGCAGATTTTCAATTTCAATAAGAAATTGATAGCGCCCGTGAAATCAACAAATTTTAAACAACTAGCCCCGCGCCCATTAAAATCAGGATTGATTACATTGAAGGCAGAAACAGAATTGGGGATAAAAATGTCGAATGTTTCTCATGGATTGACAATCTTTAAAAATCAATTAGAAGCTTTCGTCGATCAACCTGAAAATAATAAAAATCCGAAATAAGGAAGTTAAATCATATGTTAGATATAAAATTCATTCGGGAGCACCCCGAATTAGTAAAAGAAGGTATTCGCAAAAAAGGTGCCGAAGACAATATTGATGAAGCATTAAAACTCGATGCTCAACGCCGAGATCTTCTTCAAAAGGTTGAAGCATTGAAGAACAAACGCAATGTTGTATCAGAAGAAATCGGAAAGTTAAAACGTGATAAAAAAGATGCCTCCGCAGCCATAACACAAATGGATGATGTAAAGATACAGATTAAATCGCTTGACGATCAAATCGGAGAAACTGAAAAAATATTAAACCCATTATTGCTAACAATTCCAAACATTCCGCATCCATCTGTTCCAGTCGGTAGATTACAAACCGATAATCAGGAGATTGCCAAGTGGGGCGAGCCGGCGGTGATCGACTTCAAACCTAAACCCCACTGGGAGATAGCCCAGGCACTTGAAATAATCGATTTCGAGCGAGGTGTAAAAATAACAGGCACCGGATTTCCACTTTACAAATGTAAAGGCGCACAACTTCAACGAGCTCTTATCAACTTCTTCCTTGATGAAGCTTTGAAAGGAGGATACACGGAAGTTCAGCCACCACTTATGGTTAATGCTGATAGTGCTACAGGTACTGGACAACTTCCTGATAAGGAAGATTTAATGTATGTTGCAACTAAAGATGATCTTTATCTCGTTCCGACTGCCGAAGTACCGGTAACAAACATTCACCGAGACGAAATTCTGAAAGAAGATCAACTTCCGGTAAAATATTGTGCATACACACCATGTTTCCGACGCGAAGCTGGATCGTACGGTAAAGATGTACGGGGATTAAACCGTATTCATCAATTTGATAAAGTTGAACTTGTGAAGTTTGTTCACCCGGCACTATCTTACATCGAGTTTGAAGGGCTGCGTGAAGATGCTGAGCTGCTTCTCCAGAAGTTGGGTTTGCATTATCACACTCTTCTCATGTGCACAGGCGATATGGGTTTCACTCAATCAAAAAAGTACGATCTCGAAGTTTGGGCGATTGGGCAACAGCGATGGCTCGAGGTTTCATCAATCAGTAACTTTGAAGCTTTTCAGGCGAGACGAATGAATATCCGTTTCCGAACGCGGGGTGAGGGGAAACCGGAATTTGTTCACACATTAAATGGTTCGGGCTTAGCGCTTCCACGAGTTGTTGCAGCACTTATCGAACATTACCAGACGCCGGAAGGAAAAATAATTATCCCGAAAGTTCTGCACAAGTATACTGGATTTGAGGTGATTGGATAATAATAATCCCTCAATCATGAAAATCATAGTTCGGACAATTACGCACAAGCCGAAGGAAATCTTCAACCAAGCACTCTGAAATATGATTTTGCGATCCGAGGATAATGTGATGGCATTATTATTTTGTTAATAACATCTTCTTCACAGAAACAAAGCTGTTTGCTTTTAACCTGTAAAGATATACACCCGATGCTAACTTGCTTAAATCGGTTTCGATGGTGTGAGAGCCCGGTTCGTATTTGGCTTCAACTAACTTCATCACCTCTTTCCCAAGAATGTCATAAACAATCAGTGTTACATTGCTTTTTATTGGAACATCAAATGAGATCGTCGTTGTTGGGTTGAATGGATTAGGATAATTTTGCTTGAGTGCAAATTGTATCGGTATTTGCTTTCCTCCAGTTATCTTTAATCGCAGGGTTTGCTCGTTTCCTTTCGTTATGATTATCTTGCCCTCACTTGATAATTTATGGGAGGCGATAATTTCATTGTTTGCCATTTCTTCTAAAATGAAATTTTTATCACCCGAATTATTAATCTTATAGGAAATTATCATTGGATATACAGGTGACTGCATTTGAATTGCATGGACGATATCTCCGTTCAAATCTTTCGGATAAACTTCAAGCATTCTTTGACTGCCAAAACGGACATCAAACAACTCGCCAGGCAGTAGCGGTGGCAATTCATAATCTTCTATATTTATATATCTATCCCCTATTTCGGTAAAATACAGTGTTTGCATTTTATTTAGCTTATTGACGATCGTGATGCTATTACACGAGTTAATAACATTGTCAACTTCTTTCGGAACAGATTGAGATCCCAAAATAATTGTGCTGCTTGTTCGTGCTTTCACCCAATATCCGCTTCCGGGTATAAGTGTTGTAACAGGTTCATAGCCGCTTGTATTATAACCGAAAACAGGGCCCACAATATTTTCACCGCTCGGCGCGGATACTTCGTGATCGACTGATCCAATCATATTCCACCCCGCAGATAGATCAACCGAAACTTGTTGTAATTCTGTTCCGGGTATCAATAGATTAGTAGCGGTGGGGATCTTAATCCAGAAACCTTTTCCATAACTTAACGAATCAACTGGCTTGTAAGAACCACTGTATTCGAATGCATATCTGCCAAAAGCAGATGGAAATACTTTGGAAATACTATGGTCACTACAGGTTACTGGCAGAGAAACAAGATTCCAGCCCGCCATTAATGACATGGTTATGCCGGTCATGTTAGTATTAATTTGGAAACAGCTATCCGCACCGGGCCAACCAGTAAGTGGTGATAAATTAGTTTTTACATTGCTTGCATATCCCGTTCCTCCTTGTGAAATGTCATAATATCTAAAGTCGCCGCCGATATAATCTTTCAATCCCATAGAAGCGCCCGCACCGGAAAAAGTGCCTGCCTCAACCGCACCATAGCAATATTCAGCTATGTTCGATGTTTCATAAAGCTTAATCTGAAAATTAAGATGTAGTGTTGTTCCTCCATCATAATATGGCATGTGTTTCCATTGTACGATGAATATTCGATTTGGTGTACTGCCCTGCGAAGTATATGATATTACACCTTCGGTATTTCTTGTATCGAGGTCGGTATTCCAAGGGGCTAAAACTTTTGTGGGTTTCTCATTAGAACCGAGAACATATTTAAAGTACAATCCTAGTTGCCCTTCAGAAGATAAACCTCTTAATGTACCAATTTCTCCCATTCCCAATTCTAACCACCCATTTGTACTAATCTGAGCTTTTTCGTAAGTGTAATTGTCATATATAAAAGTGAATGGCAACGCAATATTCATCTGCACATCATCGCCCACTGGACCCGGTGAGCCACCAACTATTTCCGTGTATGGTGAATATATTTTATTCACAGTCCAATAAGCAACGGTAGATGGTAAAATAACGCTCATTGATCCGTTCAGAGTATCATTGCTTGGATTATAATCTGAAGCCATTAAAATTGCTTGAAGAGAATGAACACCATCTTGAGTAGGTATAAAACTACCATCGAAAGTAATTTGACGAGATTCTCCGATTGCAAGCCGGGAAACACGCTTTGTTGACGAGAAGACTTCAGAGTTTTGGAACAAGATTCGATATTTCACATCGAAAGAATCTGCTTGCGCTTGTGCGCTTAGGTTTCTCAATGTTATTCGGATCGGCGCAATCATATTTCCAAGTGTATGTTGAGATCCATCAATCGGTGAATTCAAAGTTGCAACTTTATAATCGAAGTAATCATTGGGAAGCTCATACATCATCTTTCGCTCCCATACACCATTACCATGAGTTGCGACTCGCAAAACACGATTTGATGGCGATATCGTAAGGTCAGCAACAATAACAGCGTCGGGAAGCCCCTCGCTGAAGTCAGACCAGCTTGCTCCACCATTAGTTGAAACGTAAACACCGATATCATTACCCACATAAACGACATTCGATTTTAATGGATCGACGATCACTGCTGTTGTTGGAACGTCGGGTAGCGTACCTGTTACGTCTGTCCAACTTGTGCCTGCGTCGGTGGATTTATAAAGATGTCCGGAGCCAAATCCTCCAAATGCAACATACACAACGCGAGAATCCTGCGGGTCAACTGTCATATCTATCGGGTAACGATTAGGAAGTGTTCCAGTAACATTAGTCCACGACGTTCCACCATTAGTAGTGCGATAGACGCGCGCAACCGCTGCTATCGGAGCTGTACCAACATATACAGTGTCTGGGTTTGTTGCAGACATTGCCATAGAAAGAGCCGGATTAACATCAATATTATTATTGTTATTGGTAATAGTCCAACTTCCAGCATTGTTAACCGATTTGTAAACTTTATACGTCCCGAAATATAAAATATTGGGATGCGACTTTGAGACGACGAAGGGGGAATTCCAAGACCCTGCGGTAAAACTACCTGCCCAGGCGAATGACACACCACGATTAGTAGATTTGTAAATTGCTTGCCCAAACCGATAACCGGCATACATTATATTATCATTCGTTTGATCGATGGCAGTCCATCCTACTTCATCAACAGCACTTCCATGATCCCAGATATTAGATCCTAAATATCGATAACCCGGAATATGATCTTGTGATTGCCCTAATGCCAGCAACGAATCTGTTGCTGAACAAGAGAAGCCTCCATAAAATTGCCCCGATTGCATGCCAAACCCAACATTCACATAAGAACTACCAAAATCTGTAGAGCGATATACGCCGTCGTCATTGACGACATAAATTAGATTTGGATCTGTTGGGTGAACTGCAAAAGAATGATTGTCTGCATAACCGCTTCCGACCGATGCAAACGTAGCTCCGCCATCGGTGGATTTACTACGTCTGACACCGTTATGGATAATGATGCTCGAATCGTTTGGATGAACCGCAACAAAATGAGAATACCATCCTTGTACTCCTAAAAGCTGTCCCGTATTATAATAGTCTTTTAGTTTGGTCCAGCTTACTCCAAAATTTGTAGACTGATACAAAGCACCAACACCCGTTGTGCTATCGGCGGCGCTTGCATAAACAATATCGGGATTTGTTTTATAAACATCGAGAATTGTTTTACCGGTGTAGCCAGAAAGTGGTGAACTTGACCAGTTAGCACCTCCATTCGTTGTGCGAAAAGTTAGACTCGATGAAAAATTGCCGATGCTTGCAATAACCTTATTTGTATCATCGTAGTGTATGATAATATCCATCGTCATTGGAGCGTACTGGTTTTCTTCCCACGAAACACCAGCATTTGTAGTTTTATAAATTCCTTCAGTTGTTGCCGCCCACAGGGTGTTAGGATTTTTCGGATTCATCCGCAGTGCCTGGATACCGGTTCGTTGATTGTACGACCAATCGAGCGACTTCGTCCACGTTAGACCTCCATTTGTTGTTTTCAAAATGCCGATACCATAACTACCTCGTGTTGTTCGCTGAACTAATCCACCTGTCGCATTGAGACTTTTATACACTTCGCCAGTGCCAAGGTAAATAATATTCGTATCTGTGGGATGTATAACAATCGCTGAAATGCCAAGCGCCGGATGCCCTAATCGTACTTGTTCCCAATCGCTTGCTAAACCGCCGGTGTAAGATCGAAAAAGTCCTCCACTTGCTGTTCCTACATACACAATGTTTGGATTTAATGGATTTATGGCAACACTTTTTGATCTTCCTTGAAGATTCAACGGACCAATTGGGTCCCAAATACTTCCACCACTTAAAGTTTTTTTAAGCTCCTGGATTTGTAATTTCGATGATTGATATGCTTTGATATATTTATCGGGTGGTATGTCATTATCTGGATATGCTCGAGCCGCTGTCCAAAAATCTAATGCCTCAAGTGCACCAGATCTTCCACTCCCACGTTTTTTATAATTTTCTTTTATGATGTCTTTCTCTTTTGAAACATTTAGAATAAACATGATAACGAAGCTAATAAGAACAACTGGATATATTAATAATTGTCGCATAAATCAGTCCTTTAATGTTGTTAGATTGTATTGCAAGTTAAAAGGATTTTTTTTCATAATCAAGTTCTTAACATCTTTAAGTATTATAAAGTAACCATTTCAAAACAATTTTTGTTATATTAATAAATTATGATGATAAATTTACTCAGAAAAATCTATTTTTTCGCTTTTTTATTGCTATGTGGAATTACCGTTGTTTCATATTCACAAGCACCTAATATTGAAATAAAAATTCGACTTGCACAAAGCTATGAACTCTCAGGTAATTTTGAAGCGGCCGTAAAACTCTATGAGGAAGTGTATGAAAAAGATTCAGCTATGGCTGCTATTTTTGAATCACTCAAGCGGGGCTACTTACAACTCAAGCGGTATGACGATGCCATCTCATTGATTCAGCGGTGGCTTAGTAAAACACCGAAAGATATTGGGCAGCTTGCCCAGCTTGGTTCTGTATACGTCCTTAACTCCGATGAGCCATCTGCAATTTCCGCGTGGGATCGTGCAGTGGCAGTTCAACCGACAATCGAGACAACATATAAAATAGTCGGTGGCGCAATGGTTCAAAGCAGACTATTTGAGCGTGCAATTGATCTCTATAAACGCGGACGTCTTACTTGCGGTAATCCAGCTTTATTCATTTCCGATATAGCTTACCTGTACAGCATCATGATGAATTATACTGATGCTACACGGGAATATTTAAAAATGGTGCGTCAAAATCCCAACGATTTAGGACTTGTTCAATCCCGCATTTCAGGATATACAACCCGGGCAGATGGCATTGCTGCTGCAACGCTTGTAGTAGAAGATGCTCTGAAAACCGATCCTTACACAGTTGCCTATCAGCAGCTCCTCGCATGGCTATTCATGGAAGGTAAGCAATTCGACCGAGCGTACAATGTGTACAAAATCATAGATGAAAGGATGAAAGCAGGTGGACGAGAGCTTTATAATTTTGCAGAACGAACGTTGAGAGAAAAAGCATTCACCGTTGCGATAAAAGCATTCAAAGATATTGTAAACACACATCCAAACTTTCAACAGATGCCGCAAGTCAAATTTGGTTACGCTCGTGCCCTCGAAGAGTCAGAAGACTTGAGCGATACATTGAAATTATTCGGAGTGAGGAATCCTTTCCGTAGACAATCCATTGCAGGAACGAATTCTTTATTTACCGGTGCAATCGAAGCTTATCGGCAAGTGATATTAGAATATCCAAACACAGAGCTGGCAGCACGTTCACTTCTGCGCGTCTCAATAATTCAGCAGGAAAAACATTTCGATTTAGATGGTGCTCGCACCTCACTTGAAACTCTTGAAAAAAATTCTATACGATTTCCAACCATTCTTTTTGAATGTCGTTTGCGGCTCGGCGACGTTTATCTTGCTCAAGGCAGTTTAACAAACGCTGAAAATAAATATAATTCTCTGACCGAAATCGCCTCTGGATTCAATGAGTTAAAAGAACAAGCTGCGTTTCGGCTGGCAGAGATCAGCTACTTTCAAGAACGGTTTAATGAGGCCCTTACAAAACTTCAAACATTAACAACGCATGTAACAGCAAATGTAACTAACGATGCATTGAGTCTTCAAATCTTTATTCAGGAAAATCTCAAATCGAATGAGTCAGCGCTCAAACAGTTCGCAAAAACCGATCTTCTGAAGAGACAGTTAAAATATTCAGAAGCATTAATTGCATTCGAATCAATTTTAAAAGAAAATCCAAAAGCAGATATCGCCGATGAGACCTCGATTAATATCGGCGATATACTTACACACATTAATAAATATTCGGAAGCCATCGCTGCCTATGAGCGAGTGCTTCAGGAATATCCTGAAACAATTTATCAGGATCGCACATTAATGAAAATAGGCCAAGTATATCAACTCGGAATGAATGATAATATGAAGGCAATCGAAGCTTACCAGCAGTTACTTGAAAATTTCCCAAACTCTATTTATTCTAACGAAGCACGAAAGAAAATTCGTGAGTTGAGAGGAGATAGCATATGATTTGGAATTTAAGATTACGGATTATCGACGAAATAAAGATTAATCAATACAGAAATGGAATTAAATATTTTTTAAAAACGTATATTTCTCTAGTACGTTCTATCTCATTACTCATCGCTCATTGCTCTTTGCTCTTTGCTCTTAGCTCTCAGCTATTCGCCCAAAAAATTTTGATCCCAATGGATTTAAAACAAACCGATCACCTTAAAGCTTACGGAATAGCATACTGGACGTTAACAAAAAATGTTGAGGTTGATTGGCTATTAAATTATCGCGCTGGCTCATTCATGATAGATGGTTTTGATATTGTTGTAAAAGAATGCCGTATCCGCGGTGTTTATTTTGAAGAACTCACAGGTTCTCAAGCAGCACATATTCATGCAGAAGTGCTAGATGAAAACAACAACATGGATGCAGTCAGATTAGAGAAAGCACCCCGTATAGCCGTGTACGTTCCGCCAAATATTTTACCGTGGGATGATGCCGTAACGCTTGCAATGGAATATGCCGAAATTCCTTATGATAAAGTTTGGGACGACGAAGTGTTGGATGACAAACTTATAAAGTACGACTGGATTCATTTACACCATGAGGATTTCACGGGACAGTATGGAAAATTTTATGCATCGTTTGCGGCGGCCCCCTGGTACATCGAGCAGCAGGTGATGTATGAGAGCGAAGCGAAGAAACTTGGCTTCAAAAAAGTATCCGAGATGAAAAAAGCCGTCTCGCGCAAAATCAAAGAATACATTGCCGGGGGCGGCTTTATGTTCGCTATGTGCTCAGCAACCGATGCGTTCGATATCGCCCTTGCTGCTGAAAATACAGACATTTGCGATGCAATCTATGACAGTGATCCAATCGATATCAATGCACAGAAGAAGCTCGATTTCTCGAAATGTCTTGCATTCGAAAATTTCACACTCGAGAAAAATCCTCTAGTATATGAATATTCCGACATTGATATACCGCCAAGTCCAATCGCGTCAGCGGTCACAAATCCTGAAACAGATTATTTCACGTTGTTTGAATTCTCAGCAAAGTACGATCCGGTTCCTACAATGCTAACGCAAGATCACGCTAATATTATAAAAGGATTCATGGGGCAAACAACAAATTTCAAAAAGAGCTTGATAAAAAAATATGTAACTGTCCTTGCAGAAAAGGAAGGAACTGAGGAAGTCCGTTATATACACGGGAATTATGGACGCGGAACATTCACTTTCTATGGAGGTCATGATCCTGAAGATTACCAGCATGCCGTTGGAGATCCTCCGACCGATTTGAACCTCCATAAAAATTCACCCGGTTACAGATTGATTCTCAATAATATTCTTTTCCCTGCAGCGAAGAAGAAACAACAGAAAACTTAAAATGCGAATTGCGATTATTTCTGATATTCACTCAAATCTTGAAGCGTTGGAAAAAACACTCGAGATAATCAAACAAAAAAATATCGATGAGATTGTTTGTTTAGGTGATATTGTGGGATATGGGGCAAATCCGAACGAGTGTCTTTCACTGATCAAGGAAATAACTCCACATATTCTCATCGGTAATCACGATGAGGCGGCCGTTTCACTGAAGCAAATTGAAGATTTTAATCTACATGCTCGAAGCGCAGTTTTATGGACAGCTAACCAGATTACAGACCCGAGCAAAGAATTTCTCAGTTCTTTGCCTTACAAACTTGAATTGAACGGTTTATTGTTTACTCATGCTTCGCCGTTCGAGCCAGAAGAATGGCACTACATTCTCTCTCTCGCTGAGGCGCAAAACAATTTTAACTTCTTTCAACAGCCGATTTGTTTTGTGGGGCATTCGCATGCACCTGTAATTTTTTCGGAAGATTTTTGGGCACGCGAGGTTGTTAGGGGTAAGCGATTTATTGTAAACGTGGGAAGTGTTGGACAGCCGCGCGATCTTAATTGGCGGCTGAGCTTCGGAATTTTCGATACCGACGCATGGACTTACGAAAACATCCGTGCCGAATATGATGTGCAAACCGCATCGGAAAAAATATGTAACGCGGGATTACCAAATCAATTGGCGAAGAGAATATTGATAGGCAGGTGAGGTAATATTCTCCCATTGGCGATTTTAAAGTTGACATAATTTCTCATTGAGGAGTATTTACTGAAGGCAATAAATATCATGATTAAACTTATCAAATATACCATTCTGGTTGTATCTTTAATAATTATAAACCGGGAGTGTCAACAATTATATTGTCAGGAAACAAAGAAAATTACACCTGATAGCACCAAGAAGAAGGTAACTGGTATCGGTGGGATATTTTTCAAATGCAAAGACCCCCAGAAAATGAAAGAGTGGTATAGTAAAAATTTAGGACTTGCCACAAACGAGTATGGCTCGATGTTCGAGTTTCGACTGGCTGATAAACCGGAGTATAAAGGATATCTTCAGTGGAGTCCGTTCTCTGAAAAGACAAAGTACTTCGAGCCGTCGAAAAAAGATTTTATGATAAATTACAGAGTCGAGAACTTGGAAGATCTTGTTAGAGAGCTAAGAGAATCCGGAGTAACAATCCTCGACACAATCGAATCTTATGATTACGGAAAATTTATTCATATCCTCGATCCTGACAGTAATAAAATCGAGCTGTGGCAGCCGAGCGATAGTGTTTTTACGAAACTTTATGAAGGGAAAACGACAAAGTAGTTTATGTTATAATAATGGAGCAATGGAGTAGTGGAGTAATGTGTTTATTATTCTGAGAGAGTGGAGGGTTATCCTTTAATTCTATAAATCTTGGTTGGGCTTGTTTCTTCAAAAAACCATACGTATATTTTGATGTGAAAGGAATTGCATATTTATGTTAACGAAAGATCGGTCATACGTCCGAATTCCACGAAAGGAATGGGAAAAACTCAGAAGTATTCCAACATTCGCTGAGGCAATCGAGTTACTCGAAGATCAAACTGATCTGCTGGCAGCGAAGCGAATTAACGGTAAAGATATTTCGCTCAAAGAATATTTGAAGAAACGTGGAATACGAAGTAATACTTAAACCCTACGTATATTTTATCTAATCATTTAATCCAAATCAAGATAAATTATCTTTATGACAATGATTGAAACCAACCCAACCCCAGCAATTATAAATAAAATTCAATCCATTCAAGCCGCATTAAAGGAGTACAAAATAGACGGCTGGCTATTTTACGATTTCTGGAAACGGAATGAGTACGCACAGCGGATTCTCGAATACCCTGCACATGTGATGAATACACGGCGGTTTTTTTATCTTATTCCCGCAAACGGTGAGCCGCAAAAACTCGTTCACAGCATCGAGCGTTGGAATCTCGACCATCTCCCCGGACAAAAAACAATCTTCCTAAGTTGGCAGTCTTTGGAAGAAGGATTGAAGAAAATTCTTTCTGAAGTCAAAACAGTTGCGATGGAATATTCGCCCGCAAATGCTATTCCATATATCTCAAAAATTGATGCCGGTACTATTGAAATGGTGAGGAAGACAGGGGTGAGTGTAGTATCATCTATGAATCTTACTCAATACTTCGAGTCGCGCTGGACGGAAGAAGCATACCGAGATAATCTCGAGACGGCAAAAATCATGCGTCTGATTGTCGATAAGACATTTATCTTTATTAAAGAACAACTCACTACTCATCATTCACGACTCACTGAATACGATGTCCAGCAATTTATGTTGAAGAATTTCCAAGATAATGGTTTGATATCTAACGAAGCACCTAACTGCTCTGTGAATGCAAACAGCGGTAATCCTCACTACGAGCCGACGAAGGATGTTCACTCGGAGTTGCATGAGGGAGATTTTGTTTTGATCGATTTGTGGGCAAGAAAGAATAAACCCGGTTCAACACAGAACGATATAACATGGACAGGTTACATCGGAAGGGAAGTCCCTGAAAAGTACACGAAGATTTTCAATATTGTAAAGGGTGCTCGAGACGCAGCAGTTGATTTTGTGAAAAAATCGTTTGCCAAAAAGAAAACGGTTCGCGGCTGCGATGTTGACGATGTGTGCCGTAATTACATAAAACAGCACGGATATGGTGAAAATTTCATTCATCGTACAGGACATTCTATAACAACTGATGTTCACGGTAGCGGTGCGAACATCGATAATCTTGAAACGAGAGATGAGCGAACATTAATTCCTGAAACATCTTTCTCGATTGAACCGGGAATTTATTTTATCGGAGATTTCGGTGTGAGAACAGAAATTGATGTATACATCTCCAAAGATTATGAAGTAATTGTGCCCGGAGAGCCAAGGCAGCAAGAAGTTGTTGCAATATTGAAATAAGTTTGGTATTTTTTAAAAGTGTCAGGTTCATAGAACGATTGGAAAATTAAAATGGAAACGATAGATAAGATGTTCCGCGATTTGCCAGCCGAGTTACAGAAAGAAGTAATGGCTTTTATTAAAAACTTGACGACAAAGATAAAAAAAACGCATCATAAAAAATTGCGTCAAGATTGGGCGGAAGCACTTAGAGAATATCGTACGAAATACACATCACTTGATCTTCAAAAGAAATCTCTTGAATGGCGAGGAGATTAAGCGGTGTACTTAGTTGACACCAATATCTGGTTAGAGAGACTTCTTGGGCAGGAAAAATCTATCGATGTGGGGAAAATTTTAAGCATAGTTCCATCTGAGGAAATGTACATTTCCGATTTTACTCTCCATTCAATAAGCATTATTTTATTTGACTAAATATGTCTGAAATTATAAATCTTCGTTAATGATGATCTGCTTAAGATGCTGTCATATGATGAAATAAACTAATTCCGCTCCCTTTTATGGTATGTTAATGGTGAAAGTAAATAGATGAGACATCTGAAATATTGTTTCTCGTGCCGATCCGAAGGATTCTTTCGGAAAGGCATCACTTCGTGACAAAGGCGCAAAGAACGCTCAGGTTTGAATATTGAACACAACATTCCCTTTGCGACCTTGGCCAGCTTTGCGAGATGTATGGTTTCGAATTTTTCAGAAGTTTCAAGATATTAATCAAAATATATAAAATTATCTTATGAAAAACTTACTATTGATTATAATTTCCCTTTCATTAATCGGTTGTTCAGGAAACAAAGATAATC
>CAYYIJ010000060.1:0-15183 GCA_964471945.1 uncultured Chlorobiaceae bacterium | reverse complement strand
ATGAAAATACTTTTTAGAGACTTCTGAAAAATCACCGAAAGGGTCACCCTGAATTCATTTCAGGGTCTAAAATCGCTTAGATTCCGAAACAAGTTCGGAATGATGGGTATGGTTTTATAATATTTCAGAAGTCTCTTTTATTTCTTTTAACGCTTATGTTTTGTTGGAAGGTCTTTCGCAATCTTTGCAATCCAACCTCCTGATGATTTCTTCTGTTCAACTTTACGTAGCGGTTCCCCTTTGTGTTTTTTATTCATCAAAGCTTGTTGTGCGATAGCAAGAAGATTGAAAATAAAGTAATACAAATTAAGTCCCGATGGGAACGCGTTAAACATGAGAGTCATTAATATGGGCATCATCCATATCATCATTTTTTGTCGAGGATCTTTTATTGTCATTTTTTGCTGTATGAACATAGTGATGCCCATTAGCAGCGCAAGGCCGCTTATCTCGTTTATGTTGAAGATTGGTAATCTGAATGGCAATTTAGCTATCACATCAGGAATAGAGAGATCGTTTATCCACCATACAAACGACGCTTGACGAAGCTCTATAGCTGAACTAAAAACCGTCCACAGGGCATATAGTATCGGTAATTGTAACAGCAACGGTAAACAACCTCCCGCGGGATTAACACCGTATTCTTTATACAATCTCATAACTTGCTGATTCATTTTCTGTGGATCGTCTTTATACTTCTCGCGTATCTCCGTCATCATCGGTTGAAGTGCTTGCATTCTCTGCATAGATTTCATACTGGTCTTCGTTAGTGGATGCAAAACAATCTTGATGATAATCGAAAATACAATGAGTACTACTCCATAATTTGGAATGAACATTCTTAAAAATTTAAACAGTGGTATTATTATATATTCTGAGATCGGCCGTATGATCCAGGCAGCCCCGAGACTCATTATTTTATCAAGTTCAATTTTATATTCTTTAATTATATCAATATCGATCGGTCCAAGATACACGGTAAAACGATCTGATTCAACCGAATTACCCATGAAGGGCATTTCCAGCGCCATATTGTAGTTCTCTTTAACGCCTTCGTCCGGTAAACGCTCTCTGCTACCCTCAAGATATGCACGTTTACTTTCTTTCCCACGTGGAACAATTGCAACGGTAAAATATTTATTTCTTGTCGCTATCCAAGTAACTCGTCCTGAAATATTACTGTCTTTTACCACTTCATTAAAATTAGTAGCATCCAATTCGGCTAATTCTCCACCAACAAATGCAAATGTTTTAGCTGAATTCGACTCATCTACGCTGTTGTGTTCAACATATCTAACACCAGACTCCCATGTTACCTGATATGCAAAGTTTGAAATAATTCTCTCCATTCCTTCAAAACGATAGGAAATATCACACGAATATAGGTCACCATAGAAAATAAACGTTTTAAGAATACGACTATTCGGACCTACATTTAATACAAACTCGATCTTTGTTGAGTCGCCCTCCGTTAAATTATTTAATCGCTTTGTTGTTTTGTTAACTTCAAATACCAAATCTTTCGTGTTAATAACTTTACCATCGGCTGTAAAAAAAATGAGGTGGAATTCACCCGATTCAGGTGAATTGATCAAATCGATTGGGTGCTTGTCCCATGTTAAATATTTGTTCAACACCCATGATTTTATAGCGGCTCCATTTGTTGAAAGTTCGGCACGGTAATTTTTTGTTTCAATAACTATTATTTTCTTTTCACCTTTTATTAGATGAGAAAAATATTTGCCGAGCGTATCTTGGCTTCCTGTTTCAATTTTTCTTGTTATATAATCGAGATTCTTTTTTTCATTTATTGAGTCTATGGTATTTCTTTTTTGTTGTGTTGAAAGTGTATCTTGAAGGTTCTGTAGGGTGTTTGGCTGAGGCGCATTTAACCACATCCATACCATAAGTACGAGACCGATTAGTATGAATCCGATGATTACATTTTTATCCATATAGTTTTTTTTATAATTAGTTAAGCAAATTATTAGGGTACAGGATCGTATCCTCCTGGATGAAATGGGTTACATCTAAATATCCTTCTTATGGACATCATAGATCCCTTTATGGCCCCATGTTTGAGAATCGCATCAAGCGCAAAAGAAGAACACGTCGGGTAAAATCTACATGTGTTCGGAGGAAGAAATGAAGAAATTATGGTTTTGTAAAAACGAATAAATAAGATTATTATGTGCTTAATTAAGAACATCCATTCTGGAAACAATGTTTAATATTTTTACCATATCCTCTTCAATCTGGCTAAATTTAAGACTCTTCTTATAGGGAACATTTTTTTGATTATAGATAAAAAGAAGTGCTGCACAACAAGCTGGATTTTTAATGGTTACACCTACAATTGCTTTGTTTGTTCGATAAGATTCTCGAATCAATCTTTTTATGCGGTTCCTATCTACTGCGCGAGAAATGCTGCTCGGAATTAAAACGCCGAAAAGAACTGCATCACTTGTTTTATTTATCGGAAGTTCTCTTGTAGTATAGCATCGTATGAGTTTACCTTCAATCTTTTTACCGTTCCTCAAGATAAAATCAAAATTTTTTCTTCCTCTTAATATTTCTGTTCGTTTAAGGGTTCTGTCCACGCTTACAATCGATAGTTTAACCTTCGTCGCTAACAGTTAATTTATGTCGGCCCTTCGTACGTCGGCGTGAAATTATTTTTCGACCATCTTTTGATTTCATTCTAGCTCTAAAACCATGTTTATTCTTTCTTTTCCGGTTACTTGGTTGAAATGTTCGTTTCATAAAATTGCTTTCTTTTAATCATTTTGGAAAAAAAGAGGATTGTTTATAACAATCCTCAAAGATGTGCAACAATTTATAATTGTGATAAATATATAAAAAAGGCAACACTAAAACAAGCTTTATTCTAAATAAAATTTTACTTGCCATCGTAAAATAAACTTTGTATACTATACTAATTGATTGTCTCAAATGAAATTGTTGATAACTTGTGGAGATTTTTGTTATCGTTATTAATTGATGGTTTTTTATCTCTTTTTGTAGGTTTTACTCTTAAAGCAATTTGTTAATAAGTCATCATGAAGTTCTAATAATCCAATTGATTTCTAACGATAGAGTTAACTATTCAGAGATTAAAAAAATTATTGTAATAAATAAAGATTCAATGATTTGTTAACATTTTTGTTAACATTGTGTTGAAAAGCTTATAACTTATTATATTTAAATGAATTATGGAAAATTTTAGCTCAAATAAAATAGTTCTTGATACCTTAGAATCAAGAGATAATATAACCCCTCATCAATCAAATACAATTGCTGAAAACATATGGGGTGAATGTCTGCAAATATTTCGCGGTAGAGTAAACAGCCAAAGTTATAAAGCTTGGTTCGAACCGATTATACCAATTCAATTCGAAAAAGGAATTTTTACAATACAGATACCTAGCCAATTCTTCCTAGATTGGTTAGAAGAACATCATTATTCATTGCTCATAGAAGCTATTACCCATGTTGTCGGTACAAACGTAGAGTTAACTTATATTATAAAACCAGAAGAACGAGATTCTATACCTGTCAGTCAGGATGATCCTTTCTATGGTCAAGCGGATAATAAAAATTCTAATACGTATCAACTAAAATCAGATGTAACTTCTCAAAATACTAAAAGAACGGTGTCACATTTTCTAAATCCACGATATACTTTCGAAAATTATATAAAGGGAGAAAATAATCAGTTCGCTCGAGCAGCCGCCCTTGCCGTAGCAAACAGTCCGGGCGGCACATCATTTAATCCTTTAGTTATCTATGGGGGAGTTGGATTAGGAAAAACACATCTTGTTCATGCCGTTGGAAATCATGTGATTCAATCAGGTAAATCAAAAAAAATTCTTTATGTTTCAAGTGAAAAATTTACTGTGGATTTTGTTGAATCAATCCAGAAAGACTCTGTTTCAGATTTTTCGAACCATTATCGGAGTCTTGACATTTTGATAGTAGATGATATTCAGTTTTTTGCAGGGAAGGAAAAAACCCAGGACGTTTTTTTCCATACTTTTAACACTTTATATCAATCTGGTAAACAGATAATTTTATCTTCCGACAAACCGCCTAAAGATCTTAAGGGTTTGAATGAACGCCTTATCTCACGATTTCAATGGGGGTTAACTGCAGACATTCAACCGCCTGATCTTGAAACACGAATTGCCATTCTTCAGAAAAAATGTAGTGACAGTAGAATCGACTTATCACATAATATTGTAGAATTTATAGCATCGAATGTTACCACAAATATCCGCGAGCTAGAGGGGTGCCTTATAAGTCTTTTAGCGCGAGCATCTCTCGAACACAAAGAGATAACTATGCAGCTTGTACAAGATGTAGTTCAATCTGTAATTGGTAATATTCGTCCATATGTTACTATTCAAGAAATTCAAAGTATAGTTTCAGATTATCTTAAAGTACCGGAAGATCTTCTTCGAGCTAAAACACGTAAACAAGAAGTTGCTGTCGCTCGCCAAATTGCAATGTATCTTGCCAAAGTATTAACAAGTTCCTCTCTAAAAACAATTGGTTTACACTTTGGTGGTCGTGATCATAGTACTGTCATTCATGCTTATCAAACAGTTGAAGATTTGATATCTACGGATCCAAAATTTAAATCTATTGTTAAAGATTTACGAATGAAATTAGAGAGAGCTGTATAAATTTAGCTTGTTAATATCTTGCTGTTTTCTGTTTATTAATTGTTGAAATATGCACTGTTATTGTTAAATAACAATTCTATTTGTTTTGATGTTATTATTACTGAATTTTATTTACAAACTTATACACGAATATTTTTGTAATAATCATGGATTTTGAGCCACTTTCAGGAATAATTTTAGATATAAACATATTAACCATCTTTATTATTATTATTATTACTTATATATATCTTATATATTAATTATAGGACTTTGTAAAGCTTTGAAAATTGCCGAATTTTTTGTAAATTTTTAAACACCTATTCATCATCTTAAACATATAAATCGAGGAAATAACAATGAAATTTTCATCAACAAGTACAGAACTTCAAAAAGTACTTGGCAATATTGGAGGTGTAATTCCCTCTAAAACTACATTGCCAATACTTGAGAATTTTCTTTTTCAACTTACGAACGATGAATTAAAAATAACTGCAACCGATCTCAACACATCAATGACAGTATCTATAAAAGTTAAGGGTTCAGAAGACGGAATGATTGCTATTCCGGCTAAGCGTTTATTTGAAACAGTTAGAACTCTCCCAAGTTTAAATATTGATTTTATTGCAAATACTGATAATAATAAGATAGTTATGTTAACAAGCAACGGCGAGTACAAGCTAACAGGTGAATCAAGTGATAATTATCCATCATTGCCATCTTTCAAGGGTCTTGATGAGTTATCAATTGATAATGAAATTTTAAGAAGGATAATTGGTAAAACAATTTTTGCCGTAAGTAATGATGAGCTTCGGCCCGCAATGATGGGAACAATTTTTCAATTGAAGAATAGTGAATTAAGGGTTGCTGCAACAGACGGACACCGACTAGTGCGATTAATTATTTCGAATTATTCTGATATTAAATTTGATCGTGAGGTTATAATACCTGCGAAAGCATTAAACCTTGTTTTAAAATCGGTGAACGATACAACAAGTAACATTGCTTTCAACGAGAATCATACAATGTTTACATTCGGAGATATAGTTTTAATATCACGAATGATAGAAGAAAAATATCCTAATTATGAAAGTGTGATACCAATTGATAATGATAAAGTTCTAACAGTAGATAAAAATCAATTATTATCATCAGTTAGGCGAACAGCGCTGTATGCAAGCTCAACAACACATCAAGTTCGTTTTTCAATAAGAAAGAATAATATCACTGTTTCGGCTGAAGACATAGATTTTGGCAGTGAAGCACGTGAAACGCTAACATGTGATTATTCATCAAATGAGATGGAAATAGGGTTCAATTCAATGTACATTATTGACGTTCTCTCACATATTGACACAGATGAGGTAATATTCAAATTCAGTACACCTTCAAGAGCAGTTACCATTCAACCAGTCAAGCAACTGGAAAATGAAAACCTTATAATGCTAGTTATGCCTGTACGGCTTAATGTTTGACATCCATGTTTAAATGTATCTTACAAAACTAAGATTGATAAATTTCAGAAATCATTCTGATTCATCGTTCGAGTTTAATAATAAGGCAAATATTCTTTTTGGGGATAATGGTCAAGGCAAAACAAATGTTATTGAAGGTATATCATTTCTTTGTTTGACGAAAAGTTTTTATGCTTCAAACGACCTAAACTCTTTAAGTTTTAACAGCTCGTTATTTGAGATCGAAGGAAACTTTGTAAACGATAATGAAAGAGAAGTTTTAGTTAGAGTAGCATACTCGAGCGAACAACGCGAAAAATGCTTTTTTATCAATAGACAACCGACTCAACCATTGACGTCTGTTATTGGGAATTTTCCGGTTGTTATCTGTTCGCCTGATCATTTACCAATTACAAACAGTGGACCACAGGAAAGAAGGAAATTTATTGATATTATTCTCTCCCAATCTAACTTAAATTATTTTCAAAGATTGTTGAAATATAAGCACATTCTCAAACAACGTAACAGAATTCTTTTAACTGGAAAAATCTCAGGAAGGGCAGATCAACTAATATTGGCGCCATGGACAGAGCAACTAGTCAACCAGGGAAGTTATTTAATTCTCCAGCGAAAAAAATTTGTGGACGTATTCAATCCTCACCTTCGGAATGCTTACGATAGTATTGTCAAAAATGTAGAAAAACCAACAATTGAGTATGTTACTGTTATCGAAAACGAAGATATTAACAGTGAAGCTAAAATCCGAGAAAGGTTTCATGAAAAATTGAAAGATGAGAATGAAAACGAAAAACGGTTGGGAACAACACTCGTAGGTCCGCATAGAGATGAATTGATATTGAAAATTAACGGAATGGACATACGTAAATTTGCATCGCAGGGGCAGCATAAAACGTTCTTAGTTGCTTTAAAGTTAGGAGAGTTTTTCTACTTAAAAGAATGCTGCCGAGAAACACCGATCTTATTACTTGATGATATCTTCAGCGAGTTAGACAATACTCGATCTGAGCAACTGCTAAAATTTGTTAGTACATTGAGCCAAACCTTTATCACAACCACAAGCTCATATATGCTTTCACATGAAATATTTGAGGGCTGCGGTCATAAAATTTTTTATATTAACAATGGTAAGATACTCAGGCAAGAGAGCAGATAGGTACCGTAAATCGACACCGAAGCCGATATCCGATATCGTTGGTAAAGTGATAAACGATTTAGGGTTGGGATCAAGAATTAGAGAATATGAGATTATTGATCTTTGGTGCCGAATAGTAGGTAGACAAATTGCAGAAGTTACATCAGCCGAAAGTATTCATGATGGGAAATTAATTGTTCGAGTAAAACATCCGACGTGGCGAAATGAATTATTATTTTTGAAACGTGGAATTATTGAAAAAATAAACAAAGAAATGAAACAAGAAATCATTAAGGATATATATTTTAAGTGAAGTATTAATATGCCAAAAGGTAGCCGAAAAGATAATATGAATAATAAAAAGGGGATTGAAACCTATACAGCCGATGATATAACCGTTCTCAAAGGGCTTGAACCGGTTCGCCAACGACCAGCAATGTACATTGGTGATGTAGCTGCACGCGGTTTACATCACCTTGTTTATGAAGTAGTTGATAATTCGATAGATGAAGCACTTGCAGGATACGCTCACAAAATTTCTGTCAGTATAAATCAGAACGGATCGATTACGGTTATTGATGATGGCAGGGGTATTCCAACTGATATTCATCCCGAAGAAAAACGGTCAGCCCTTGAAGTTGTGATGACGGTTCTCCATGCCGGTGGAAAATTCGATAAAAATACTTACAAAGTCTCGGGCGGATTACATGGTGTTGGTGTATCAGTAGTCAATGCGCTGTCAGAATTGTTAGAGGTAGAAGTATATCGTGAAGGGAAAATATGGTATCAAAAATATATTCGCGGTAAACCTCACGAGGAAGTCAAGGTCAAAGGAAAAGTTGATTCAGGAAAAACAGGTACAAAAATAACCTTCATCCCAGACCCACAAATATTCAAAAACCGAGTATTTAAGTTTGAAACAATTGCTGAAAGGCTTCGTGAATTAGCATTTCTCAATCCGGATGTAGAGCTTAATATAATAGATTTAAGATCCGGACAGGAACAGGAAGAGAAATTTCATTTTAAAGGCGGTCTTGTTGAATTTGTAAAATATATCGATGCAACACGACCGTCCATCATAAAAAAACCCGTGTACGCAAAAGGTCAGGGTAAAGATGAAGCCAATCGCCTCGTCGAAGTTGAGATGGCATTTCAATACAATGAACAATTTAATGAAAACGTTTTTACATATGTAAATAATATCAATACATTGGAAGGAGGAACACACCTTGTCGGATTTCGCAGCGCTCACACCCGCTCACTGAACAGCTATGCAACAAAAAATAATTTAGTGAAAGAAAACAGTGTGCAGCTTTCTGGCGACGATTTCAAAGAAGGATTAACAGCTGTATTAAGTGTAAAAGTGCAGGAGCCGCAATTTGAAGGGCAAACAAAAACTAAGCTCGGTAACAGTGAAATCAAAGGAATCGTGGAAGCAATAATTGGCGATCAATTAAATACTTGGTTAGACGAAAATCCTGGTGATGCAAAACGAATTATTGAAAAATGTTTGCGTGCGGCTGAGGCGCGCGAAGCCGCCAGAAAAGCACGAGATTTAGCCCGCAGAAAGAGTGCGCTTGAATCATCCAGTCTTCCAGGTAAATTAGCCGATTGTTCAATCAACGATCCGGAACATTGTGAATTATACATCGTTGAAGGCGACTCGGCTGGTGGGAGCGCTAAACAAGGGCGGGATCGCAGGTTCCAGGCAATACTTCCGATTAAAGGAAAAATCTTAAATGTTGAAAAAGCCAGATTGTATAAAATTTTGGAAAACGAAGAAATAAGGTCTATCTTTACAGCGATTGGAACCGGGGTTGGTGAAGATTTCGATCCATCAAAAATTCGTTATGGTAAAATTATTATTATGTGCGACGCTGATGTTGACGGTTCTCATATTCGAACATTATTACTTACACTCTTTTTCAGATACATGAAAGAGATCATCGAGCTTGGACATATCTATATTGCCCAACCCCCACTCTACAAACTTAAAAAGGGTAAACAAGAAGTTTATGCTTACGATGATCAAGAGAGAGATGAAAGTATTAAGCGATTGAAAAGTGAAAAGAAAGTTGAAAATGAACAATCGAAAGAGCCAAACATACACGAGGGCTCAATAATAACTCCCGATGGTATCCTAATTTCCCGATTTAAAGGTCTTGGAGAGATGAACCCTGATCAACTTTGGTCTACAACGATGGATCCCGAAACGCGAACAGTTCTGCAAGTATCAATTGAAAATGCGGCAGATGCAGACCGTACGTTCTCTATACTGATGGGAGATGAAGTTGAACCACGTAGAGCGTTCATCGAGAAGAATGCAAAGTATGTAAGAAACCTTGATGTATAAAAAATGAGACAAAATAAAACACACATTCTCATTCTTAAAAAGGATGATCCGCAAAAAGAGTTAGAGTTTGAAATTAAGTTTCAGCTTTCTCTTACAACAGCACAGCGCTATGAGATTATGGATAAATTAGTCAAAGATGGATTGGAGATTATTCAAAAACGTGGATATTCAAAAACTCCTAAAATCATTACGCGTTCATAAGGTAAAATTTCTCATTATCGGTGGTTGGGCGTTACCTGCTTACGGATATGAACGAATGACTGTCGATATTGATATATTTATCGAGCCGAAAAAAGAAAATGCAGAGCGAACAGTAACTGCATTAAAGGCAGTTGGATACAATGTTGTAACCGGTGTTGATGTTACGACGTTTTTAAATAAAAAAGTATTACTAAGAGAGTATATTCTTCGCACAGATATTCATCCGTTCGTTACTGGATGTAAGTTTGAAGACATCTGGAAGAGGCGAATCAAAACCGAAATCAAGGGAATAAAAGTATTTGGTAGGATATTAAAAAACAAAAAGACAAGAAGAAAAATTAATGGCAACGATAAACGAAAAAATAATACCGGTTGATATAGAAGAAGAAATGAAAGGTTCGTACATTGATTATGCGATGAGCGTAATTATTGCACGGGCATTACCCGATATACGCGATGGATTGAAGCCCGTTCATCGTCGTGTACTGTTTGGCATGCACGATCTTGGTATGGCGAGCAACCGACCGTACAAGAAAAGCGCCCGCGTAGTTGGAGAAGTGTTAGGTAAATATCATCCACATGGCGACACAGCCGTGTATGATACAATGGTTCGTATGGCTCAAGATTTTTCTCTTCGCTATCCATTGGTAAACGGACAGGGAAATTTTGGTTCGATAGACGGAGACTCGCCGGCAGCAATGCGATATACAGAAGTACGTTTGTCAAAAATTGCAGAGGAAATGCTTCGCGATCTTGATAAAAACACAGTCAACTTCACACCAAATTTTGATGATACACTGAAAGAGCCAACGGTTCTTCCAGCTCTTCTTCCAAACTTACTTGTAAATGGTACGTCAGGAATTGCAGTGGGCATGACAACCAACATACCGCCACATAATCTTAATGAAATAGTAGATAGTTGTATGGCGATAATAGATAATCCAGTTTTACCAGAGGAGAAACTTTTAAAAATGATTAAAGCACCTGATTTTCCAACTGGCGGTATTATTTATGGATATGAAGGTGTAAAAGATGCATATAAAACCGGACGAGGAAAAATTCTTGTTAGAGCAAAGGCAACAATTGAAACGGGGAGGGCTGATCGCCAAGCAATAGTAGTTACCGAGCTTCCTTACCAAATCAATAAAGCATCGCTTATTGAAAAGATTGCCGACCTTGTTAGAGATAAAAAAATCGAAGACATATCCGATATTAGAGATGAATCGGACCGGGATGGTTTAAGAATCGTAATTGAATTAAAACGCGATGCTAATGCAGCAGTTGTGCTGAACAATCTTTATAAACACACTCAGATGCAAACAACGTTCGGTGTAATTATGCTGGCACTTGTAGAGGGTAAACCAGAGATATTGACACTGCGAAAGATGATCGACCATTTTATTGCACACCGAAACAATATCATCGTACGTCGGACAAAATATGAGCTTGATGAAGCGGAAAAAAGAGCGCATATACTTGAGGGCTACATAATTGCACTGGATAATATTGACGAAATCATCAAGCTTATCAAAAAATCGAAAGACGTGCCGACAGCTCAAGAAAGCTTAATGAAAAGATTTAAGCTTTCCGAGGTTCAAGCTAAGGCAATCCTTGACATGCGGCTGCAACGGCTAACCGGTTTAGAACGAAAAAAAGTTGAAGATGAATACAAAGAAACAATCAAACTGATTGAAAAACTAAAATCGATTCTTGCAAACAAGAAACTTCAGATGCAAATTATTAAGGAAGAGCTGCAAGAAATAAAGAAAAAATATGGTGACGATAGACGAACAGAGATAATTTTTAAAGCCGAAGAATTTAGTATTGAAGATATGATTGCCGAAGAAGACGTTGTGATTACCATTAGCCACAGCGGGTTCATAAAACGTTTTCCTGTTTCTGGATATCGGAGGCAGGCACGCGGCGGTAGAGGTGTAACAGGTGCTACCACGAAGGAGGACGATTTCATTGAACACATGTTCATAGCTTCTACGCATGATTATATTATGTTCTTCACAAACAAAGGGAGATGTTACTGGTTAAGAGTTCACGAAATTCCTGAAGCGAGTAGAATGGCGAGGGGGAAATCGATTGTCAACTTGATCGAAAAACAACCCGATGAAAATATAGCATCATATGTTCCCGTTAAAGAATTCTATGATGATCATTATGTTGCCATGATAACCGAAAAAGGATTGATTAAGAAAACATCACTTTCTGAGTACGGAAATATCAGACGCAATGGTATTGCAGCGATTACACTTCAAAAGGGCGACGCGGTTAAAGACGTGAAGCTAACAGATGGTACACAAGATATCGTTATTGGTACATATAATGGAATGGCGATACGATTTCACGAGCAGGAGGCACGGCCAGTTGGTCGCAACTCGATGGGTGTCAGAGCGATTAATCTTAAAAAGACAGATAGAGTTGTTAATGCGGCAGCGATAAAGAGGCGAAAGACCTCAATCCTTGTTGTTGCGGAAAACGGATTTGGAAAGAGAAGTGAGCTTGAAGAATATCGTGTAAGCCACAGGGGAGGGAAAGGAGTAATTACCCTCCGTGTTACTGATAAAACTGGGAGTATGGTTGCTCTGAAAGAAGTACTTGATAACGATGACATAGTAGTGGTTACAGTTCAAGGCGTGATTATCCGACAACCCGCAGAAACAATAAGAATTGCCGGCAGGAACACTCAGGGTGTCCGACTCATTCGTCTCGATAAAGAAGATAAAATTGCTGATACAGCCGTTGTACCCGCCGAAGAGGATAAAGAAGAAATAAAGAAAATATAAATATTGATCATACAGAATCGATTGGCAGATAAAACTTAAAAGTGCTTCCCTTGCCAACCTCTGATTCAGCTGTCATTTTTCCCTGGTGTGCTTCAATAATACTTTTGCAAATTGCCAATCCCATTCCAGTCGTTTTCTTCTCAGAAGATTTTCCCGTAAGGAATTCCTTGTATTTGTCGAATACAAAAGGAATTTCAGCCCTTGGTATCCCGGCTCCTGTATCTACAACGACAACTTCTACATATTCACGTGTTGTTTGATCTATTGTAAGATTTACAGTTGATACATTCAGACTAATTTTTCCGCCCACTGAAGTATATTTAATAGCATTATCAAGAACATTATTTATCACCTGCTCAATTTTTCCAGGATCAATTGGAATGGTGGGGACATTCTGATCAACATTAATGGCTAACTTGATATTTTTTGATGTTAACTGAGGATAAAAGCGCGAACACACTATGGGCACCAATTCGTCGAAATTAGTCGGTATTTTTTCAATATCAACCCTGCCAGATTCGAACAAACTGAGATCTATCATATCGTTCAACAAAGAGTCCATATTTTTTATTGTGTCGTTAATACTTTGGAAAATTTTTATATGTTGATTCGATGTCGAATCAGATGAAGAATTTTCAAGATAATCAATTGCTGATTTGAGCGTACGTAATGGTGCGAGAAGATCATGTAAAAGTTTTGATGTGAAATTTGCCTGTATATCCTTAATGTGTTTATCGGCCATGTGTATCCGAAGAACAGATATTACCCTGACCATGATGTCTTCTATTTTCAGAGGTTTGGGAAGAAACTCCCGCGCACCTAATTTAATTGCTTCAACTGCAAGCTGAACATCCTGATGCCCGGTGATCATTATACAATCTGTTGTGGGGGACTCGCTCTTGATAATTTTCAAAACTTCTATGCCATCAAGCTTTGGCATTCGAATGTCGAGAAGTGCTAAATCAAACGTATACTCACGTACCGCAGCAACCGCCTCAGCGCCATCAGATGCTTGTGTAACGCTAAACCCCTCGTTTTCTAATGCCTGAGCCAGAAGTGTTCGGAATTCCGGTTCATCGTCTACAACTAATAATCGTGGTACCATTTTCATATGAGCATCCTTTTTGGCATTTATGATATAGAAAATCTTGAATAAAGTCAATTCCTGTGTGACTGATTGCATTTGTAAAACGTTCTTTGTAAATTTCTATTAATTAAAATATGTAATTGCGATGGAAAGCCAAACGATATGAAACTAACCGAAAAATTTATCAAATCACTGCCAAAAACAGTACTACACGAGCATCTTGACGGAGGATTACGACCCCGAACGATTGTAGAGTTGGCAAAAGATATTAAATATAAAAAATTACCTACCACCGATCCGGGAGAATTGAAAAAATGGTTTCATCGTGGCGCTCAACGTGGTAATTTACCATTGTATCTCGAAGGTTTTGCCCACACTACCGGTGTTATGCAAACCGAGGAAGCCCTTGAGCGTGTTGCTTATGAAACGATCGAAGATTTATACAACGATGGTGTGGTTTACGTTGAGACTCGTTTTTCTCCGGTTTTTCATACGAGCAAAGGATTGCATTGGGATGAAATTGTTGCAGCTGTGTTGAAGGGCTTAGAGCAAGGGAAGAAAGATTTCGGTGTTGAGTATGGACTTATTATCTGTGCAATGCGTAACATGACAGTATCACAGGAAATGGCGGAGTTAGCCGTTGACTATCGTGAACGAGGCGTTGTTGGATTTGATTTAGCAGGTGAGGAAGGCGGATTCCCCCCAAAGAAACATGTCGATGCATTCCATTTTATACAGCGTGAAAATTTCAATATTACAATCCACGCTGGTGAAGGCTTTGGGAAAGAATCTATTTGGCAGGCGATTCAGTGGTGCGGCGCTCACCGCATAGGGCATGCAACACGATTGATAGAAGATATGAAAATCTCTGACGATGATCCACGAGAGGTTTCAAGCATGGGTTATCTTGCTCAATACGTTCTCGATAAGCGCATACCGCTTGAAAATTGTTTAACCAGCAACGTTCACACGGGCGCTGTGAAAAGTTTAGAGGAGCATCCGTTTGGTATTTATCATCGTTATAAGTTTCGTGTTACATTAAATACCGACAATAGATTAATGAGCGATACAACTATGACTAAAGAATATAAAATTGCTCACGATGTTTTCAAACTTACTCTCCATGATTTAGAGAAAATTTCCATCAATGCAATGAAGAGCGCCTTCATTCCCTACAAGAACAGGATCGAATTGATCTATAATGTCATCAAACCCGGCTTCAAAAAGGCAAGGGCAAAACTTGCCATCAAAAAGAAAAGTGAAAGTAGTTGAGTAGGAACGCTTCAAGAAACATCTTGATTTTCGGAGTGAGCACCGAAGGAACGAAGATGGCATTATTAAAACTCTCTGCTCCGGATTATAAACGAGATAAGGAGATTGATATCAAATTAAAAAGTTTATGAAGACCATAAGAATATTACTTATTTTTATTTTCATTAACTCAATATCTCCTCTTCATAGTTTAGCGGCAGGGGT
>CAYYIJ010000059.1:0-15401 GCA_964471945.1 uncultured Chlorobiaceae bacterium | reverse complement strand
GCTAAAGAGTTGGTAGTTGTACTGAATATCGTGATAAAAATGAATAATAAATAAATGTAAAATTTCATAAATTCCTTAAAATTATTTGTGATATATCTAACAAGATGTAGATATTTTGGAAAGTTCAAGGATAATACCTTATGCCAGCCCTATAAGGATCTTTTGAGCGAAACGGTTTTTCTATTTTATCTCAATTGTCCAACCAAATTCATCTTTTATTTTACCGTACTGGATGCCTGTGATTGTATCATAAAGTTTATGCGCCACTTCGCCGGTTTTACAATTATTTATCACCATCCGATGATTATTCCAATTCAATTCACCTATGGGTGAAATTACAGCGGCAGTTCCTGTACCGAATGCTTCTTCTAATTCTCCCCGCTCGTACGCTTCGTGTAGTTCTTGAATAGATATTTTTCTCTCACTGACCTTCATATCCCAGTGTTTTAAGAGGGAAATGACAGATTCCCGCGTGATACCGGGGAGGATACTACCTTCGAGCGCTGGTGTTACAACTTCATCTTTAATTTTGAAGAAAACATTCATCGCTCCAACTTCTTCGATGTATTTTCTTTCCACACCATCAAGCCAAAGGACCTGAACGTAACCCTTTTTTGCTGCTATTGTTTGGGCTTTCATGCTGCCTGCGTAATTACCAGCGGCTTTTGCGTAACCAGTTCCCCCACGTACTGCGCGTACATATTCCGGCTCGACATAGATATTAACAGGGGCAATCCCTTGTGGGTAATACGCCCCGACTGGTGAGAGAATAATTATGAATTTATAAGTGCTTGATGCTCTGACCCCAAGTAATGGATCTGTAGAGAAAACGAATGGTCTAATGTACAACGACGTTCCATCAGTATTAGGTATCCAATCTTTATCTAACTTTACGAGAGTTTTAAGAGCTTCGACACCGAAGTCAACATCAATCGGTGGCATCGACATGCGGTCGTTGCTTATGTTTATTCGTTCCATATTTTTTCGCGGTCTGAAAAGAAGGATATTCCCTTCAGTTGAAAGGTACGCCTTCATGCCTTCAAAGATCGCTTGCCCATAGTGGAGAACAGAGGTTGCAGGATCGAGCGAAAGTGGTTGATATGGAATTATGCGTGGACCATACCATCCTTTGTTTTCAGCATAATCCATAAGAAACATGTGGTCGGTGAAATACTTTCCAAAACCGAGATTCTTCTGATCCGGCTTTGGTTTCGGTCTCTTCGTTGTTTCGATGTCGATTTTCATAAGCATTTCTAAATAAGGTGATTTTGAGGAATAGATTGAAGAACTGGGCAACCTTGATAGTTGGAACAATCTAATAATAATATTTTTTTGTTGACAATGCAAACATAATATACATTTGGCAAGAAGTTGCGATATGAGGGGAAGGAAATATATAAAAAAAACCCGTCTCTGGAAACAGGAGACGGGATTCTTCTGTAAATCACTATTTTAATGGCGTTTGAATAACATCTTAAAATTCGTATCCAATTCCGAAGCTTCCAGCAAAGATATTCATATTGTGTGTGCCGGGTACGTTGTGGGCAGTCGAAGCGGTGATTTCTCTTTCTTTACCGATGAGATATTCCAGAACGTTGTCAAGAATAATATTACACCTTTTATATCCGGTCCCAATTGTTATCGCATCGTAACTAATGCTTGGGAACAGCACAGTGCATGTTTCGTCCGGGGTGAGAGCAGGATCTGTATAAAAAACCTGCACTCAGGTCTAAATCTTCATCAAGAGCATAAACGATACCGAATCTAATATTATTAACTGCTTGGTAAACCACTCTGTAAAAACTCTTGAAACGGTTGAAAATAAAAATCGATTTTTCCATTGATTGACTTAACTATCTTCTTTCGCCCAGGCAAAAATCCTAATACTAAAAGATGGAATTTTTGGGTGATCAGTTTTGACATCGATATTTCCGCTTATCGTCCCACTTGTTTTGGGTTTTAACATTGTGTTTAGAGTAACTTCTTTACCAGGTTCGATCGCATTATCTGATAGATTAGTTACCAATTCATCTAATGAAGAAGTAACTGAAAGGAATTTTATAGTTTCTTTTCCGACATTCTTAATTGTCATTGATTGATGAGTTGTTGAATCTTTAACCGTACGAAGGAATAAATAATTGGGAATAAGCTCAAGAAGTCGAACAACATTGGCAGTAAAACCAATTTCCATACGAGGTTGTGATGTATCATTCGTCTGGAGGGAAACCGTTTTATGGGTTTTGCCAGTAAACTGTTTAGCATCGAATTTAATTGAAAGTGCCGCGCTGTCACCCGGTGGGATATGATCGTTCGACATCAAAGCGGCAGTACAACCGCAGCTCGAACCGACGTTTGATATAATAAGTGTATCGCTTCCAATATTTTTTATTGTAACCAAATGCGTTACTTCACTGAAGTTAGTAACCTCCCCAAAGTCGAGATTCGAATTACCAACAAGAAAAACTTTTGGTTGGCACAAAAGAACGATTGAGAATATTATGTCTAATAAGAACAGTTTGATGATTAATTTCATACCGTAATTATCTATCTTTTATTTACCCAGGAATGAACTCTAATGTTCAATTGTTTTTGTAATGGATTATCGGTTGTTAATTCGATTATTCCCTGGCTAGCTCCAGCTTTCGTCGGAGTGAAATATCCTTGTAGCTGAGTCTCTTCCCCAGGCATCAATGTATTTTTCATAAGTGTAACTATGAGATTTTCGAATTTGGTATTCACCGATAAAATTTTTATTCCTTGGGTTGTTGAAGGATTTGTTATAGTAATTATTTTAGTGAACGCACTATCCACTATTGCCTTATCGAATGTGAAGTATTGAGGTGTGACCTTAAGTACCTGGACAACGTTTGCCGAAAAAGTAACGGTAAGCTTGGGATTCGAGGTATCATTCGATGTTATGTATACTTGTTTCGAAACTTTCCCCGGACCTTGATTTTCAGTATTGAAAGTGATTGATAATTTTGCTGAATCTGCAGGTCCAAGCTCTTTCATATCTAATAGCGTTGCGGTGCATCCGCATTGTGCTTTAACATTTAAAATTATTAATGTGTCAGTACCCTCATTTACAAAAGTAACAATTTGTTCAGCTTTTTGACCCTGAAAGCGATCTCCGAGCTCGAGCTGTGTACCTGGGATTGCTTTTATTTTAGGTTGAGCAAATAGCGTAAAAACGAGTATTATATTAATACTTAGGATGATTAAAATTTTTTTATACATTATCATTCTCCATGGTTATTCATTACTTATTAAAATATATCAAAGTATTCGGTAAAATTCAAGCAAAAGCCTGTTACAGATTAGTACGCATGATAACTGTGTTCGCTTCGGCGATTAGGATAGATAGAAAAATAATAATACATATCGCGCTAGAAAAGATTTTATAACGATCCGTCGGGAGTGGAGTTTTTTTCTCACGTATTAGGAATGATGTTGTAGCAAGAACAAAAAATGGCATTAGTGGATAATGGAATCTATGACTGCCAAAATAAATCAAATGAATAATGATCCAGTATCCGATAATTATTAATATCAATTGAAATCCGTGATGGTTGTTTATTGATAAGAAATGAAATCCTACGATTCCCATAATCATAAAAAATAAATAATGGATATTTATTATAATATGAAGGATGACGGGAGTTTCCCTGTAAAGCGTTGAATATTTTATTGATGGTGAGTGAGGGACTCGGTTGATTAACGAAATTATATAAGGACTCTCAGAAGAAAAAAGATAGGCAAGTTTTTTAGGCAACAAAGCGATAACTTTGATTGGATGTTCTTTAATGAATTTCAGTCCTAATTGATATCCGATGCGGTCGCGATCCATTTCATTAGATATGCTATCGAATGGATTATTGGCCGACTGAAATCGAAAGCCACCCGTTGCATCGGCGTTGTTACCGATCCAGAAATTGATACCACCGTTAGATGAAAGCAATGGTTTATTAAATACCAACATGTTTCTTATTAGCCATGGCGAAATAGTAAGGACGGCAACGACACTAACGATGGAAATCGTAAGAATGGTTTCCTTCAAGGCTGTTTTCTTCAATATCATCCAAATAAAAAGACATAAGGGAGCAAGAATAAAAATTGGCTTAATTAATGAACCGCATCCGACAATCAAGCCAAGGGAGATTTTTCCTGTATACGATTTGAAGTACTTTGAAAAAATAATTATCAAAGCAGTTCCCGTTAAAAAAATGAAAAGCGGTTCAGGCATCAAGAAATTAGATTGAACAACACTAACAGGAAACGCTGCCCAAAACCCAGCGGTAATCAATCCGGCTAAGGATGATAGGAGAAATTTACCCATTAGATAAAGTAAGAAACATTGAAGTGTTTCCAAAACTGCTTGTGCGATTTGTCCGATTAGAATATTCGGACCAAATAGTTTATAGATTATCGAAAGAAACAGTGGATACCCAGGAGCTCTGTAAGCAGTCGGAATGTTGTCGAGGGTGAATCCGTTTCCCTCAGAAAGATTTTTCGCAAGTGTGTGGAATTCGAATGCATCAGATGTTGGGAAAAATTGTAAATAAAAAATTGAAGTGATTCGGAGTGTAAATGCGATGAAAAGAGTCAACGCGAGCAGCCAATGTATCTGGACTATTGATAAATTTTTACCGATGGGTGTGGCAACCGATTCAGATGGTTGGTTTTGAATCATTGTAGTTATTTGATAGTGACTATTCCGACTTAGGCGAATTACTTTTTTCTCTAATAATACAAAATGTTTCTTTGTCCTTGTTTATTTCAAGACTTTCGGGTTTTTCTGGAATCTTGAATAAAAACTTTTGTACTTCAGAGCTATCGATGATTGTAAAATTATAGACAGAATCGATTCCCGTAATATTTACTTGTAGCGGTAAACGGTATTTCACGTACAAATAAGAACTTTGCGTGATAGTGAGATTAACAGCATAACCATCTTCGATATTTATTGTGTTCCATTCATATTCTAATTCAGGACGATCGATGGAATCTGTAGATGAATAAAGCCATTGGTTGAAAAACCAATCTAGTGATTGTCCATAGGTCTCATTGCATTTAGTGATAAAATCTTCTGTACTAACACTCCGATACCGAAATCTTTTTTCGTTTAAATAATTTCTCAGAGTTTGGAAAAAGAGACTATCGTTCATTATATTACGCAGCATGTGAAGAACGATTGCTCCCTTGTAGTATTGACGAGGTGAGAAAGAATCCCAAAACGCAGTATCGCTCTGACCTACAACGGAGCCAGCGTATGTACCTTGCGGCATTGACATCATGTTATTGATGTATTCTTGATATATTTCCCGACCCCGGCGATGTTCAAGGTATAACGCTTCTGCAAATGTAGCGAAACCCTCGTTGAGCCAGGTATGGTGCCAATCTACCGGTGTCAGCATATTACCAAACCATTGGTGAGCAACTTCATGTGCGAAGGTTAATTCATATTGGCGGTCACCAGTGAACATGTTGCTCTGAATACTGCAGATTGTTTGGTTCTCCATTGTCATATCGCCCTCCACTTCAGCAAAGCCGAATTTTTCGTCAATGAACGGATACTCACCGAATATCTGTTCAAAGAAGGATAATATTTTCGTGGTGTTGATAAAATCGGTTCTTGCCTTTATTGAATCTTCTGGATAGATGTAATACAATATTTTCATTTCTTTACCATTGATCGATTTGTAGTTTTCTGAAAACATTTTATAAGGAGCCACAGCAAAAGAGATTAAATAGGTGGCGATCGGATATTTAGTTGCCCAATGGTACGTAGCAAAGCCATGACTATGCTTTACATTTTTTAATAAACCGGTTGATACGGCTGTTAATGTATCGGGGACAGAAATAATTATGCTTGCTGTTGCTTTGTCGGTTGGTATATCCTTACAGGGGAACCACTTGCGAGCAAAGAAAGGTTGGCTGGAGGTTGCAGCTTTATCGTGGGAACTAAAGTAAATTCCTCCGTCTTCGAAATTTCCTTTGAAGTCCGAGATACCATGATAGTAAATCGTGAATTTGATAGATGATGGATGATTAATGATTGATCTGAGATGAATTGTGAGAAGATTCGATTGATGAGTAAAATTTAGCTTATCTCCTGATTGAATTATAGAATCGATAGTCAATGTTTGATTGGATGCATGAAGAATCAGGTCACGAGTCGATTCAATTATATTAACTGTAAGAGAATTGTTACCAACAAATGTTTGCTGTGTCATATTAAGCTTGATGGTAAGTTCGTAGTGAGTAACGTCGTAATTACTAATCGAAATATTTGGTATTGCTGTTAGATTTGATACACAATAGATATTCATTAAAGATATCAAGAAGAGAGATGGAATATTTTTCATACTAATATCAATGCAAAAATTTAAAAAATAATATATGTTTCAATCTATAATTTAAAATCTAAAATCTCAAATCCTAAAACTTAAAAGATTCCTTTTGCCATACCGCCATCGACAAGTAAATTCACTCCATTTATATAACCAGCTTGCTCAGATGCAAGAAAAGCAATCGTGTTGCCAATTTCTTCGGGTTTACCGAGCCGGCCCGCAGGTATATCTTTTATAACTCCTTCTAAATATTTTTTTTCTGAAATCTTTTGTTTAGCAGATCGTGCTTCCATCAATTCTTTTTGCCGACTAGTTAAGATATTCCCCGGACAAATTGTATTTACGGTGATATTATACTTGGCGAATTTATTTGAGAGAACTTTTGTGAGTCCATGAATTCCAGGCCGTAAGGTAGACGATATAAGTAAATCGTCGATAGGTTGTTTACCTGCAATCGAAGTGATTGTGATAATCCGTCCCCATTTTTGTCGTATCATCAGTGGTAGTACTTCACGAGTCAAGCGTATCATGCTATTGAGTGTTAACTCTATTCCTTTTTCCCATTCAGCTTCAGATACAGAGAGAATATCTCCAGTTGGTGGTCCACCAGCATTGTTTACAAGAATATGATTGGAATAACATCCGCATCTGTTTGGCTGTGTATTTCTTTAGCCGCTTGCTCGATAGCTTTCTTCTTACGTGAGCAGACTAAAACTATTGCACCTTCATGTGCAAGCGATGTTGCTGCCGCTTTGCCCAACCCTTGGCTAGCAGCGGTAACTATTCCAATTTTTGATTTTAACCCTAAATCCATATTATTACCTCATTAAAATATATTGACGAACTGGATCTTCAAGAGAACCGATAGGAAGATAATCAGAATATTGGTCAAAAGGAAGTGATAGAGAAAGTTTTTGTTTTCTTTCAATATTGACCGAGTTTCAGTCCAAGTAGTACAGATATCGGTTACATCAAGTTAGAGTCAAACGCATTCTTGTACTTTTACTTCTCATTTTGTACATTATTTCCAATCAACAATACATCATAAAGGAAGTTTCATGAGTCTTTTAGTTATAGGTTCGGTTGCATTTGATACAATCGAAACACCTTTTGGGAAAGTAGAAAATGTTTTGGGCGGGTCGGCTACATTTATCTCGGTAGCGGCTAGCTATTTTGTAACACCCATCCGACTTGTCGGTGTTGTGGGTGGAGATTTCGGAGACGAACATATTAAATTTCTTAACGATCGCGATATAGATTTAGATGGTCTGCAAGTAATCAAAAGGGGAAAAACCTTTCGATGGGGTGGAAGGTATCATTACGATTTAAATGTTCGTGACACCCTTTTTACCGATCTTAATGTTTTTGAGTATTTCAAACCGATCATTCCAGATTCATATAGAAAAACTACGTACGTTTGCCTTGGAAATATTGATCCAATTCTTCAGCAATGTGTATTGGAGCAAATCGAGAAGCCGCGATTAGTCATTGGTGACACGATGAATTTTTGGATTAAGGGAAAAAATTCTGAACTGAAAAAAACTCTGAAACTCCTTGATGTTCTAATTTTAAACGATGCCGAAATAAGGGAGTTAACAAACGAACCGAATCTTATACGTGCGGGGAAATCTATCCTCAACATGGGACCAAAAATCGTTATCATTAAGAAAGGTGAGCATGGTGCTGTGCTTATCACACCGAGCACAATATTTTTCGCTCCACCTTATCCGCTTGAGAATATTTACGATCCAACTGGTGCAGGCGATACATTTGCTGGTGGTTTCATTGGTTGGATTGCAAAGACCGATGATCTCTCGGATGAAAATTTAAAACGTGCTGTAATCTACGGCAGCACACTTGCATCGTTTTGTGTTGAACGGTTTAGTTTGGATAGATTCAAAGATTTAACTTATTTTGAAATACTTGACCGTTTCAGAGCGTTTAGAGACCTTTCTAAATTTGATGAAGTTATTACTTAGAGAATGCAATGATTACAGCAATAGAATGGCTTGGTGGAACTGTCCGATTCATCGAGCAGACAAAACTCCCTTCGGAAGAAATTTATATAGAAACAGATGATTACCGAGTAATAGCTGAAGCCATTCGTAAGCTCAGAGTTCGTGGAGCGCCACTCATCGGTGTGGCGGCGGCATACGGTGTTGCACTGGCAGCGATTCATCCAGTTGAGAAAGATTTGCAATCCTTTTATGAAAACATTAATGGTGTAATGAATGAACTTGGTTCAACACGACCAACAGCGGTTAACCTATTTTGGGCATTAGAAAGAATGAAAAGAGTTTTAGATAAGTGTATTACTATCGAACAGGCAAGACGATCTCTTGTTGATGAAGCTCTTAAAATTCATCATGAAAATGCAGAGATGTGCACGAAGATTGGTGCTAATGGTGCGGAGCTTGTTCAGCACGGTGATACTATCATAACGCATTGTAACACTGGAGCTTTCGCAACCGGTGGTGCAGGAACTGCACAAAGCATAATCACAACAGCGTGTCGGCAAGGGAAGTCAATCAAGGTTTACGCTTGTGAAACGAGGCCCCTTCTTCAAGGTGCTCGTCTAACAACATTGGAATTGATGAAGTATGGCATTGATGTTACATTGATAACTGATAGCACGGCAGCATTCCTATTGCAGAAACGGAAAATTGATATGATCATAACAGGTGCTGATAGAATAGCTGCCAATGGAGATACTGCAAACAAAATAGGGACGTACAACCTCGCAGTTATTGCAAAATATCATAGAATACCATTCTACATTGCAGCTCCATCATCTACTGTTGATCTTCAGATTTTTTCTGGAAAGAATATACCGATAGAAGAACGGCATGGTGATGAAATTTCAGATTGTTTTGGTAAGCGTATAACACCAGAAAACGTTAAAGTCTATTCACCCGCATTTGATATTACACCATCAACACTAATTGCCGCAATAATCACTGATAGGCAAATCTATTATCCGCCATATAATTTTCCAAGATCGACAGATTAAATGAGCACAATTATTAAAACGGAGGCGGTTGTATTGAAGTCGATTGATTTCAAGGAAACAAGCAAGATAGTAACATTCTATACACGGCAATTTGGAAAAATTACCGGAATAGTTAAAGGGGCGCGTCAGCCCAAAAATAAGTACGGTTCTTCGCTTCAGCCAATGTCGTATGTTTCGCTTATATTTTATAAAAAAGATGGGCGTGATATTCAAACCGTTTCCAATTGTGATTTGATGAAGCAATTTAGATATCTCTATGAAGATATTGATAAAATGGCTATTGGGATGTCGATGATAGAGATAGTTATGATAGTTATACATGGACACGAAAGGAACATTCCTTTTTTCAATGTACTTGTAAATTCTTTAAACGCTTTAAACCATGCAACCCATAATCCAATAAATTTGTTATATTATTTTGAAATACAATTAGCTAAGGAATTTGGATTTCAACTATCTTTTGATCATTGTGTCTCGTGTAATAAAAAGCTAACAACGATTAAAGATGAACAGACATTTAGATTCCGCATAAAGCAAGGTGGTTTGGTGTGTTTGCGATGTTCAAAAATTGATGATCAGATGTGTTCGCTTTCAGGGTATGAGTTGAAAATCCTTCAACATATCGCCGCATCAAAGGATATAGAAACAGTTATGTCGGAAGACATTAATGAGAAAACGAATATAAAGTTAGAAAGCTTCATATGGACATATTTACAATATCATATTACTGGATTACGTACTCTAAAATCCAAGCAAGTGTTTGGAAAGACTAATAATTAATAATCGTATAATTTAGAATTAAAAGGAGTTAATTAAAGATGACAAAAAAATCAATTCTGGCGGCAATATTTTTAATTTTTATTGGAATTATTTTCGGAGTTGTGCTGGTATCGAATTTCCAATTAGGTGTGTTACAGGGATTCGCGGGTGATCCGCAGGCAAAGCTGGGTGCACAGAGCCAGATCAACAATCCGGATTACAAAACATTGAGTAGGGCATTCATTGATGTCAGTAAATCAATTTCACCTACGGTGGTTTCAATAACTGTTACGACAAAAGAGAAAAAAGGTACACAGGACCTGAGAGATTTCTTTCATTTCTTCGGACCTCAAGATCGTATACCAGATATACCTCAAATGGGAGGTGGATCGGGATTCATAATTAGTAACGATGGTTATATAATGACGAATAATCATGTTGTGAAAGATGCTGATGAAAAGAAGATCGAGGTGAAATTCAATGATGGACGAATTGAAAAAGCGAAAATTATCGGCACAGATCCTACGACTGATTTAGCCGTAATCAAGGTTGACAGAAAAGATTTGCCAACCGCGCCACTCGGCGATTCTGATGAACTCGAAATTGGTGAAATGGTAGTTGCTATTGGAAATCCACTCGGATTACAAGGAACGGTTACAGCAGGTATCGTGAGCGCTATAGGCAGGAGTATTGATATCCTGCGAGAAGCAGGCGGCTTGGGGATTGAAAATTTTATACAAACAGATGCGGCAATCAATCCGGGAAATAGTGGTGGACCATTAGTGAATCTCAACGGTGAGGTTATTGGTATTAATACTGCAATTGCTACAACAAACCGGTTCTATCAAGGTTATGGATTTGCAATTCCGATTAATCTCGCAAAAGCAGTAGCAGAAGATATCATTAAGACGGGTAAGGTTAGACGAGCATACGTTGGCATTGGGATGAATCCGGTAACACAGGCGATGGCGAAAGCTCTCGGTTTGGAAAAACCTGAGGGTGCTATAATTCAAAAAATTGATGCTGATAGTCCCGCTGAGTCTGCTGGTTTAAAGGAGGGAGACGTAATACTTGCTATTGATGGAAAAGAAGTGAAAGCGCCTAACGAAGTGCAAGCACTGATTGCTCGAAGGCATCCTGATGATGTAGTGATATTAAAAATATTCCGTGATAGAAAAGTGATCGAGAAAAAAATAACTCTTAAACAAAGAAAAGAAGCGGATATTGCGAACGCTGATACTCAACAAGAACCTTCCAAGGATATAGAAGATAAAGATGAATTATCTATGAAACCATTGACATTTGATAATCTCGGCTTAACTGTTAGACAAATGACATCGGAAGAAAAGAAAAAACATGGAACGGATAATGGTATCTTCGTGAGTGAAGCAAAACCATATGGCGAAGCGTTTAACAATATGATAAGAACAGGCGACATTCTGTTGGAAGCGGACAAAATAGAAATGCATTCTCCAAAGGACTTAAAGAACGTTATTGATAAACGTAAACCTGGTGAGGCAATATTGTTTAGAATCAAAAAGAGTGATGGAATTGGATTCTACGCAGTCCAAATTCCAAATGAATAGATTCAGGTGATTGAAAAGAAGCCCCGTCATTGTGTCGGGGCTTTTCTTCGTCTATCATACCATTCCCGATTACTTAAGATCTGATGTTACGCAAGAAAATGGTTTATCACAAAATTTTCACGTGTCTTTGCGTCCTGTGCGACTCTGCGTTTAACCAAAATGCTAAATTGCTCTTGGAAATGAAGAGGAACCGCAATGACGCAAAGAACGCAAAGGTTCGCAAAGATGATTATTTAGTTCTGTGCGTAACATCAGCGTTCATGAACTGGCGTTCACCACCGAGAATGAAAATACTGCAAACCCGTCATTCCGACATGTTTCTGGTCGGAATCTTAACCGAGCAATCCTCAGTTGGCTAGGCTTAGATGCTGACCAAAAGAATGTCAGCATGACGAGAAGGCTGGGTGTTGCGCATAGCCGCAGGACATAACCCCTGTTTTCCGCTCCTATTTTCATAGCAGTTAAGATGTTATTTTTATTTACTTAATATCCAATTTCTATGAACTAACATTTCTTGACAAATTAGAATAATTATGATATATTTTATATAATTATCATTAAAATAATTTTGAATTGACACTAAAGGAGGTGTCGAAGTTTTCAGTGCGCATTACTTAACATATTCAAGCGGGAAGCTTAACAGTAAAGTACTCATCCTAAATCAAAACTATGAACCGATGAGTGTTTGTAATGTTAAAAAAGCAATTATTCTCTTATTCCTTGGTAAAGCAGAACTTATAGAAGCTTACGATGGAAAACAGATCCGTTCAGTTTCGATGTCAATGCCATTCCCAAGCATTGTGCGTCTTGGTGTTTACGTCCATGTTCCATACAAGAAAATAATACTATCAAGAAAAAATATTCTGAGGCGCGATGGTCATCGATGTCAATATTGTGGACAGAACGATTCAACGTTGACGATCGATCATATAGTTCCGAAAGCGAGATTAGGTGAAGAGACGTGGGAAAATCTCGTTACTGCTTGTGTCGAATGTAACAACCGGAAGGGTGATCGGACACCCGAAGAATCTCACATGAAATTGTTACGAAAGCCGATGCGCCCGAATCACGTTACTTTCATCCGGCATTTCATCGGGAATATCGATGAGCGATGGAAACCTTATCTATTCATGAATTAAGGATTAAGTATTTTTGCATAATAAAAAAATAATTTTGAGTGGGATGCGTCCCACAGGTAAACTCCATATTGGGCATCTTGTGGGCGCCTTAGAAAATTGGGTTACATTACAAAACGAATATCAAAACTTTCATCTTATTGCAGATTACCATGCACTAACAACGAGTTTGGATACTTCAGAATTATATCATAACTCAATCGACATGTTGATTGATTGGTTGGCTGCTGGGATCGATCCTAAACGCAGTCCCGTTTTTCGTCAATCACAGATTAAGGAACATACAGAACTTCATCTAATTTTCTCGATGCTTATTACCACAGCGCGTCTGGAGCGTAATCCCACACTCAAGGAACAGGTGCGTGACTTAAATATCGAGAATATTATTTATGGACATCTTGGTTATCCCGTTCTTCAATCAGCGGATATCCTACTGTATAAAGGTGAAGCAGTTCCGGTAGGAGAGGATCAGGTACCACACGTAGAGATAACCCGAGAAATTGCTCGGCGTTTTAATTTACAATTTGGAAATGTTTTCCCTGAACCTGAAACAAAATTAACCAACTTTCCACGTTTATCCGGTTTAGATGGAAATTTGAAAATGAGTAAATCGGCTGGAAATACAATCTTACTTTCCGATTCTCCCGAGGAGATTAAGCAAAAATTGAAAAAAGCTGTTACCGATCCACAGAAAATCCGCAAAGGGGATTCGGGACGGCCAGAAGTTTGTTTGGTTTTCACATATCATCAGAAGTTTAATTCATCAGAGACACCGGAAATAGCTGCGGGATGCAGGAGCGGCGCACTTGGTTGTGTCGATTGTAAATTGCGGGTGGCGGATCGGATAAGCGATTATTTATTTCCAATTCGCGAAAAACGGATGAACTTAGAATCCAATCCTCAGCAAGTGTATGATATCCTTCTCGACGGTGAAAAAAGGGCAAAAATCGCGGCTATGGAAACTATGGCTGAAGTCCATAGTGTAATGAAATTGGGGTGATTTTAATTTTTTATTGCATTTTAGAATATTTTTTTTGTATATTTGATTGTTGAATCATAAATATTTTATACATTTTCCATTACAATAAAATTTATATTGAGGTTTAGTATGAGCATTAGTTTACGTTTTGTTATTGCAATCGCGTTTTCAATATTATTAACTTTCGGAGCAGTATATGCCAATTTTTGGCAACCTATTGGCTCGCTAACCAACACTTATCCGATTAACAGCATAGTTTCTACGGCAAATGGTAATTTATTCGTAGCTACTGCTGGTGGAGGGATCCTTCGTTCAACTAATAACGGTGATAACTGGGAAATTGTATCTACAAGTATTTCAAAATCTCATTTTTTCTGTTTAGCAATCAGCCCTAATGGCACTATCTATGCGGGAGGTAGTATGGGAAATGCCTATCGTTCAGCAAATAATGGTTCAACTTGGGAAAGAATTTTTATTGATACTACTTATGAGTCTATCATTACTTCATTCTTCTTTGCTTCGAATGAAACTGTTTACGTTGGAATGGGAAGTGGCTTAAGACGTTCCGTTGATGGCGGGAATACTTGGACGAATTTTAATAATGGTTTGCTTGGGGGAAAAGTGTTTACAATAATTCGAGATAAGAAAAATAGATTACTTGCCGGTACCTATCGTGATGGTATCTACCAATGGAGTGAAGAAAAGAAAAAATGGCTTAATATTGGATTTCCTGAAAATAGAATAAATTGTTTCACAATTAGTCCAGATAGTAGTTTATTTATTGGTACCGATTATGGAATTGTAAAACGGACTACATCGGATACATTAAAACATATGAACTCGGGTTTATCCGATACAGTTATCAAATCATGGACACCAATTGAAAGTAATACAAGATTGTACGACACTACCTATCTGCCGCACTATATACTATCTATTGCAATAACACCTGCTGGTGATCTCTATGCAACCGGTTATGGTGACGGTGTGTTTAAATCTACAAATAGCGGCGAAGATTGGCATGATATCAGCTCGGGTATTTCGGGGGGTGATCTTTTTGTACGACCAATAACAATTAGCTCAAATGGTTATCTTTTCACAGGCACAGCATTTGGGAAAATATTTCGAAGCTCGGCGCCAGTGCCGATGGTGAAAGCGCCTGAATTTGCTAATAGTGAGATTCCGATGTCGATTATTTTAGAGCAAAGTTATCCGAATCCATTCAATCCAAATGCAGTAATTCCATTTGTGTTGAGAGATAATGGTAATATATCATTGATAATCTATAATACAACCGGACAAGAAGTAGCACGCCTGATAGACGGTTATCTGCACAGCGGTAGACATGAAATCAACTGGGATGCTTCAAACTTTCCAAGTGGTTCATACTTTTATCGTGTTCAGTCGGCAAATACTTCTCAAACAGGTAAACTATTATTGATGAAGTAAAATTTAAAACGTTTTTTCACACCCCTTTTCTTTTATCAAGGTCGTTCTATATGATTAAAGAAGTGGGGTTTTTTTATTTTTATAAATTGAAGAATGTACCGTGTAAAACTTCCTATTTTTGAAGGTCCGCTT
>CAYYIJ010000058.1:0-16117 GCA_964471945.1 uncultured Chlorobiaceae bacterium | reverse complement strand
TTCATGTCTTCTGGTGAAACACCGAAACGTTTCTCGAAGTTATCGGATGCTAGTGGTGGGATTTTACCGTGTGCGAGCAAGTCGAACCACATTGCCGATGTAATTCCGGCGGCAAGGCCTGCTCCACTTTTTCTCAAGAAATCCCGACGATTTATTTCATGCATAATAAAATCTCCTGGTGTGTTGATGATGAAAATATTTTTGTGTCTATAGATATTGAAGAGTAATTTAGTTAGAATATACGAAACTACCAAAAACAGATAATTAGCTCATCTCCATCATCCGCTGAATTGGGACAATTGATTTTTGAATCAACTCATCAGTTACAATAATCTCAGGTGTTTTGTTTTTCATGCAGAGATAAACTTTTTCCATCGTATTCAGTTTCATGTACGGGCATTGATTGCATGCACAGCTTTCTTCGGGTGGAGCTGGAATAAACACCTTTTCCGGACATGATTTTTCCATCTGGTGTATTATCCCTGTTTCAGTTGCAACAATAAATTCTATTTCTGAACTTTGCCGCACATGTCGGAGTAAAGCGCTAGTTGAGCCAATAAAATCAGCTTGATCAAGAATAACTTCCTCGCATTCAGGGTGAGCGATAAGTTTTGCATTCGGATAAAGATTCTTCAAATGTATCAGTTTCTTTGCACTGAAGGTTTCATGTACAACACAAGTCCCCTGCCATATCTCCATCTTTCTCCCGGTTTTTTTCATCAAATAGTTTCCAAGATTTTTATCGGGCGCGAATAATATTTTTTTATCGGTAGGAATTTGGCAAATAATTTTTTCAGCATTACTCGAAGTGCAAATAATATCGCTCAACGCTTTAACTTCTGCCGAGCAATTAATGTAAGTAATAGAAACATATCCGGGGTGTGCATCTCTCCATTGTTTAAACAAAGGAGCAGGACAACCTTCTGCCAGTGAACAGCCGGCATTCATGTCGGGGATAAGTACTTGTTTAGATGGACTGAGAATCTTCGCAGTTTCTGCCATGAAGTGAACGCCTGCAAAGACAATCACCTCAGCATCGGTAGACGCTGCTTTCTTTGAAAGCTCGAGACTATCGCCTACAAAATCGGCAATGTCTTGAATTTCGGATTCTTGATAGTAATGTGCAAGTAGAATTGCATTCAAATCGTCTCTTAATCTGAGAATTTCATCTTCAAGATTTAGAGGCAGATTATAGGTTTTTGGCTCAAACATATTGCATAAAGATACTCAACGTGAGAATCATATTCAATTTTTAGTCAGAGGGGGTGGTTCGTTCGGATTGTCAGTCGAATGGGGATGTTCAGTATTTTGTTTGTTTGTTATATCCTCAAAAGATGCTTCTTCGATATTTGCAAATGGAGGTATTGACGAATTATTAGACTTCGATCTATTTATCAGGGTAAAAATTGTTTTAATTATTCTCCAAGCGAAAAATATTAACAAAACCCATAAGAGATAGCGAATCATAAATTCAAATCCTAACGGTTACTACTTACGGGATTATAATATTCAACGGGTGCTTTCTCTCGTCTAAATATTTCATGAAGTAAATCTTCAAATTCTTCATTATTGTGAACAAAATCAATTTGTGATGCATTCACTATCAAAAGAGGCGCAGTTTTATATCTAAAGAAAAAATAATTATAAGCTTCATTCAATTCACGGATATACTGCTCCGACATGTTCCTCTCTATCTCTCTTCCTCTTTGGCGGATATTTGCCATCAATCGTGAAACATTACATTGTAGATAGACCACGAGGTCGGGGATCGGGACAGAGTGTTCGATTGTGGATAATACATTTTCATAGAGCTTCAATTCATCATCTTCAAGATTAAGGTAAGCGAAGATTTTATCTTTTTCAAAAATATAATCAGTAACGAGAAATCGGTGAAATAAATCTGCCTGAAATAGTTCTTGCTGTTGTTTGTATCGATTTAGGAGAAAGAATATTTGCGTTTGAAATGCAAAACGTTCTTGGTCTTCATAAAATTTGGGAAGAAATGGGTTCTCTTCAAATTTTTCGTAAACTATTTTAGCAGAAAGTTTTTCGCTGAGCATTTTTGCTAAGCTCGTTTTACCTGCACCTATTACACCCTCGATAGCGATATGGCGCATTTCCGATTGTTCAATTAATGTTTTTATAGACGGTTTCACAGTTTTATCCGTTAATGTATCTTTACAAGATTTAGTTGAATATCTGTTTTAGTAACGCGATGGATATCACTACAATTGCGAAGTAACGATGCGATAGTCTTTTCTAAGTTTGGATGAATTGTTGTTGGTGCTATTTCACAAAGTGGTTCAAGTACAAATCGTCTATGTTCGAGCCTAGGATGTGGTACTTTAACTGTATGATCTTCGTATGCTAAACCTTTATACAGTAATATGTCAATATCAATCGTACGAGAATCTTTTTGGATTGAATGCTTCCGACCAAGATATTTTTCTATTTTCCGCAACTGAGTTAATAGAAGTGGCGGATCATCAGGAGTATGAATACAAACGACAATGTTATAAAAAAGATTTCCACTATCCATATCTTTTGGTTCTGTTTCATAGATAGATGAGATTGCATCAACAATTGCGATCTCTTTTATTTCTTCAACAGCTCGTGAAAGATTTTCCAATCGGTCACCTAAATTCGATCCTAAACCTAAGAACACTTGGTACATGATTTATCCTCGAGTTTCCATTCTCTCAAACTCAACATAATCAACCACACCCTTAACAGGTGGATGAGGTTTACGAACAATAACTTTCACAGCTTGTATCAATTGAAATTGCTCCATTAATTCATCGATTATTGATTTTGCCAATGCTTCGAGTAAATAATATTTTTTTTGAGTGATCGTTTTTCGAATTATCCCATACACTACCTCATAATCGATAGTCAGTTTTAAATTGTCTTGTTCCCCTGCTATTGAGAAATCCCCATGAAGCTCTACATCAACCTCGAATTTCCCGCCTAAATTCTGCTCATCACCAGCAACACCATGATAAGCATAAAAGGAAGCACTTTTTATTCTGATGATATCTTTACGAGGCATGTAAAAAATAACTCTGTTGAATATATTGGTTTCTTATGAGATAGTCAAGCCACTAAGTGATACCGGACGATTCGAGTAATTCGTTCCATATTTATGCTATGATTTTTCAATTTTCGCCCATGTATCTCGTAGTGTAACTGTCCGATTGATTATTATTTTCTGTTCGGTCGAGTCGTAATCTACACAAAAATATCCTAATCGCTCAAATTGAAAACGATCTTGTGGTTTAATATTTGCCAAACTCGGTTCTAACTTACAATTTGATAATTTTTCTAAGGAGTTCGGATTAATGAAATCTTTCCAGTTATCACCACTTGGGTCTTCGATAGTAAAAAGGCGATCATACAATCGTACTTCAGCATTTATCGAATGTTCTGCCGAAACCCAATGTATCGTCCCTTTCACTTTTTTCTTACTCTGTGATAGTCCGCTTCGCGTTTCGGGATCATATGTACAATGTACCTCAACGATATTTCCATTAATGTCTTTTATTACCTCTATACATTTAACAATGTATGCATAACGTAAGCGAACTTCATTCCCCGGTGATAAACGGAAATATTTCGGTGGTGGATTCTCCCGAAAATCTTCCTGTTCGATATACAATATTTTTGTAAAAGGAATTTTTCTGGAACCCATAATCGGATCTTCTGGATTATTCACAGCTTCAAGTTCTTCAATTTTGCCATCTGGATAGTTTTCAATTATCAATTTTAATGGACGCAGGACTGCCATAAAGCGTGGTGCTCGTTTGTTTAAATCTTCGCGTAAGCTGTCTTCAAGCAAAGCGACATCAATCATATTTTCTCGTTTTGCAACGCCAATGCGGTCGGCAAAATAACGTAAAGATTCAGGTGAATAACCACGCCGCCGCAAACCAGAAATTGTAGGCATTCGTGGATCATTCCATCCATTGACGAAACTTTCTTCAACAAGCAAAAGTAATTTACGTTTACTCATAACTGTATAGCTAAGATTCAACCGTGCAAACTCGATTTGTTGGGGATGATAAATTCCAAGCTGTTCGATGAACCAATCATAAAGTGGGCGGTGATCTTCAAATTCCAGTGTGCAAATGGAATGTGTGATAAGTTCAATTGAATCACTTTGACCATGCGCCCAATCATACATCGGATATATGCACCATTTATCACCTGTCCGATGATGTGTCTCCCGCAGAATACGATACAATATTGGGTCACGCATGTTCACATTAGGCGATGCCATATCAATTTTTGCTCGAAGCGTTCGCGATCCATCTTTGTATTCACCATTACGCATCTGTTGGAATAAATTCAAGTTTTCTTCAACCGATCTATTCCGGTATGGGCTTTCCCTTCCCGCCTCGGTAAGCGTACCTCTGTAATGGCGTATCTCATCTGCTGTTAGATCACATACGTATGCTTTTCCTTTCTTTATTAATTGGATGGCATAATCATATAATTGATCAAAATAATCTGAGGCGTAAAATTCCCCATCTCCCCAATCAAAACCGAGCCATTTCACATCTTCTTTTATGGATTCTACATATTCTTTTTCTTCTTTGCTCGGATTTGTATCATCAAACCTTAAATTACACAAACCGTTATAATCTTTAGCAATGCCAAAATTAAGACAAATAGATTTTGCATGTCCGATATGTAAATAGCCGTTTGGTTCAGGAGGAAATCGAGTTTGCACTCTTCCCCCATATTTACCTGTTTGTATATCTTCATCAATGATTTCACGAATGAAATTTGTGGACTTCTGTATCTCTTGCGATTTATTTTCTTCCATATCTATCTTCAATCATTATAAAGGTTTGATTCTTTCGATCGCTTTATTGATTCTTCGTAAGTTCTCTTCTTTTCCAAGCACAAACAGGATATCGTACAACCCTGGTCCGCCGCCAACACCGGAAATAGCGAGACGGACAGGATGAATGAGTTTGCCATTTCCTATTTCGAGTATTTTTGCTGTTCGATTAAGCGCACTTTCATAATCTTCCTTCTTGGGATTTTCTAACTTGAAAAATTCGCCAATTAATAATTTTAGATGCTCTGTAGTTTCCAATTTCCAATGCTTCCTAATGACTTCTTGATCATAGTCGGAGGGTGGCAAAAAAAAGTATCGACTTTTTTCAAAAATATCTTTGATGAACGACATCCTCGGACGCATCGCTTCGATAATTGCTAACAATCTTTCATCATCGTATAGAATAAAATCATGATGTGATTCGCCAATTTGTTCTTTCAAAAACTGGAGTATTTCTTCATTAGATTTCTTGCGTAGATGTTCAAAGTTCAACCAATTTAATTTTTCAATATTAAAAACTGCTCCAGCTTTATTGACTGCATTAATTGAAAATTGTTTTACAAGGTCTGGTAAAAAAAAGAATTCTTGCTCCGTTCCCGGATTCCAACCTAAGAGTGCTACGAAATTAACTAACGCCTCCTTAAAATAACCTTTCGCTCTATAATCTTCGACCGCAACATCACCCTGCCGCTTACTTAACTTCGATTTATCTGGATTTAACAATAAAGGTAAATGTGCAAATATCGGTCGTTCCCAGCCGAATGCATCGTAGAGCAGTACATGTTTTGGTGTCGAAGGCAACCATTCCTCGCCTCGAATAACATGACTAATCTTCATCAAATGATCATCAATAACATTAGCTAAATGATAAGTTGGATATCCATCACTTTTAAGTAGAACTTGATCATCAATTATATTGCTGTCGAATTCTACTTGACCGCGAATAATGTCATCAACTACAACGGTTTTATCGGAACCAACATCCAATCGAACCACAAAAGGATTACCATTCTGAATTTTTTCTTGAACCATCTTCACCGTTAGCTTAAGACAATGCTTATCGTATTTAGTTTGAAGATTTAATTTCTCCTGTTCTTTTCTTAGTAAATCAATTCTTTCGGACGAACAGAAACAGTAATATGCTTTTTTCGTCTCAATAAGTTGATTTACATGCCTTTTATAAATATCCAATCGTTCTGATTGGATGTACGGACCATAATTACCGTCTTTATGTGGACCTTCATCGTAGTCTAAACCACACCAATTTAAAGTATCGATCAAACTCTCTGTTGCACCTTCAACGTATCGTGCTCTATCGGTATCTTCGATGCGTAAAACGAATATTCCATTATTTTTTCGTGCGAATAGATAATTGTACAAAGCTGTTCTTAGCCCACCGACGTGAAGAAATCCCGTAGGACTTGGAGCAAATCTAACTCGTATTTGATTAGAATAATTCATGACATAAAGAATATCCCCCGACTTCGGGGAAGTGATAAATTCTTGAAATAGTGACTGTGGATAATGAAGATAGCACTATATTTTTAAAAAAACAAAGTAAAGATTTAAAAATAAAGTAAAAATAAAATCATTCCGTCACGCTCTAAGCGCGGGATAGTATGACCCTTGATTTACTGGGCAATTCCGTTGTTACTTCAAGAACTATTTTTATCTATCCTCCTCAGTGCAGATTTGATATCTTTCCCATTAGCTATAAGAATGCCAAAAAGCACAAAGCAGGAACCAATAAAAATATGTGAAGATAAATTCTCATGCAATATCAAAGCTCCTAAAATAACAGCCAAGATTGGTGTAATAAAAGCTACAAGTGATAGATAAACAATTTCAACTCGTTTTACCAACCAATAATACACAACAAATGTAACCACCGTTCCAATTGTTCCAAGATATAGAATGGAGCCAATTCCTTTTTCATCAAAACGGAGAGAAGAAAACTCTTCAAAAATAAATGCCATTGGATACATAATCATTATTCCGATTGTCATACCTCCAAAACTAAGAGATATGGGACTGATAACATGGTTGACTTTTTTAAGAATAACTAATGAAGCTCCTTGCATAAGTGTACTTCCAATAACCGCAGCCATCCCCCATGTACTATTTGCGCCGAAATGAATGTCCGACCAAAATATTATAATGATACCAATAAACCCCCAAATAATGCCGGTTATTTTAAAAATGTTTAATCTCTCGCTTGGTAAAAATAGGTGTGAACCAACAGCAACAACAAAAGGATAAACAGCAAAAAGAATTGAAGCTAATCCCGATGCGATATATTGTTGGCCCCAATACACGAGTGCAAAAGGGAAACTAAATGAAAAAACTGCGAGATTCAAATACATTAGAATCGAAGTCCGATCAAATGGAATTGATTCACCTCGCAATTTCAAAATCATGTATAAAATGATCGATGCAATCGTGAACCGAATTGCAATTCCATAGAATGGCGGGATACTATCTAATCCGATTTTTATTGCAAGCCATGTTGATCCCCAAATTATTGATATGAGAATAAAGCCAAGAATTATTAATGATTTCTCTGATTTCATAATGATTGATTACCACATCGAAGCAGGTTAAGTTTTATAACCGAATTGTTTCAACTGAGTTGCATCATCTCGCCACTTTGATCTAACTTTTACATACAAATCGAGATAGACCGGGTGTTGGAGGAATTCTTCTATATCATGACGAGCAAGCTCACCAATTTCTTTTAATGCACTTCCCTGTTTTCCAATGAGAATGCCTTTTTGAGAATTCCTCTCAACGTAAATCTCAGCACTGATATAATCGTTGCCTTTTTTCCTTTCTTTAAACTCGACAATATCCACAGTTGTGGAGTATGGCACTTCATCTCTGAACTTCTCGAATATTTTTTCTCTTATAATTTCACTTACAAAAAATCGTTCATTGCTCTCGCTTACAATGCCTAACGGATAGTACGGCGAATGAACGGGGAGTTCTTTTACTAATGTTTTGATTAAGTCTTCGGTCTTGTGAAGGTTCAAAGCAGAAATCGGAATGATTTCTTTAAATGGATATCTCTCAGAGTAAAAAGCTATAATTGGTAATATATTTTGTTTCTTAATGAGGTCAATTTTATTTATAAGTAAAAATACGGGTTTTTTGATTTTATTTAACCATCGCAAATTAATCGCTTCAATAGAATCTATATCAATTTGGGGATTTGTCGCATCAATCATAAAAAGAATAATATCTGCATCGTTCAAAGCTGCCTTTGCCAATCTTAGCATTACTTCATGCAATAGATATTTAGGTTTTAACAAACCGGGTGTATCATGGAAGACTATTTGATATTGTTCGGTTGAGAGTATACCTAATATTTTATGCCGTGTTGTTTGTGGCTTGCTGGTAACCGCCGATATTTTCTGACCGATCAGCGAATTCATCAATGTCGATTTACCGACGTTCGGCTCGCCGATAATTGCAACATACCCAGATTTGAAATGGGCGAATGTTTTGGGTTTAATATCTACCTGCATATTTGGATTGATCTTTACAATTTATTTCCCATGGCATTGCTTATATTTTTTACCACTTCCACAATGGCATGGTTCATTTCTTCCGATTTTTTCACCGACATGAATTGGCTGAGGTTTCCCAGCTTTTACTGCTTCGGATCGTTCGCGATGTTGAGCAGATTCCTGACTGTGAGCCGGTTCGCGATCAGCGTGCAGTCCCATCCCGAGTGATGAATCATGAGTCAGCATCATTTGCTGAGGACGAGGTGCTCTTGGTTGCCTGTGTACTGGCATTTCTTGCATTGGTTGTGGGAAAAGCTTAAATACTAAATTCAATGTCTCATTTCTGATAAAATCAAGCAATTCGACAAACATCCTAAAAGCTTCAGCTTTATATTCGACAATCGGATCTTTTTGACCATAAGCTCGCAGATGTATTCCTTCTTTCAAATCATCCATCTCACGAAGGTGATCTTTCCACTTTTCATCAATTACTTGTAATGCAACCATCTTCTCAAGCATTGCCATGTTTTCAGATCTTATACGTTCTTCTTTACGTTTATAGAACTCTGTCGTGGCTTGAAAAACTTCTTCACATACACCATCTTCGCCGATAGTTTGCCATCTTTCCGGTTCAATCTTAAAATCAATGAGAAAATTCGTTCGCAATGCTTCCTTGAGTCCCTCAATTTCACCTTCATTATAATACTTACCAACCAAATAATTGATAAAATCACGAAGCATCTCGAAAATATCTTCACGCAACCGTTCACCAAGGAGGGCATGTCGGCGGCGGGTGTATATAACTTCGCGCTGCTGGTTCATAACGTTGTCGTATTCAAGTAATCTTTTCCGTATTGCGAAATTATTTTCTTCAACTTTCCTCTGTGCACGCTGAACAGATCGAGTTATCATTGGATGTTGGATTACATCTCCCTCTTTCAAACCAAGACGTTCCATAATTCCCGCGATTCGTGCACTACCGAAAAGACGCATAAGATCGTCCTCGAGTGAGAGGTAAAATTTTGAAGAGCCCGGATCACCCTGACGGCCCGATCGACCGCGTAACTGCCTATCTATCCGCCTGGCTTCATGTCGTTCAGTTCCAATGATGTGTAATCCACCTGCCTGAGCAATACCCGGTCCAAGTTTAATATCCGTACCTCGCCCTGCCATATTTGTTGCAATCGTTACAGCCCCTGGCAATCCGGCATAGGTAACAATTTCAGATTCACGCTGATGATGTTTTGCATTTAAAACATTATGAGGTATGCCATTACGCTTTAGCATTCTACTGAGAGTTTCAGAAACTTCAACACTTGTGGTTCCAACTAGAGTAGGGCGATTCTGTTTCCGCAAATCTTCAATCTCAGTAATCACAGCATTATACTTTTCTCGCTTGGTTTTATAAATAACATCATCGATGTCATTACGAACCATTGGCTTATTCGTAGGAACAACGATAACATCAAGTTTATAAATATCAAAAAACTCTGACGCTTCCGTCTCAGCGGTACCTGTCATTCCTGCTAATTTTTTATAAAGACGAAAATAATTTTGTAATGTAATTGTAGCAAGAGTTTGCATATCACGCTCGACTTTCACTCCCTCTTTCGCCTCAATAGCTTGGTGCAAACCATCGGAATATCGCCGACCGGGTAGCATTCTTCCGGTAAATTCATCAACAATCATTATCTTTCCATCATCTGAAACTACATATTCATCATCTTTCTCATACAATGAATAAGCTCTCAGTAATTGAGTTACGGTATGAATTCGATCACTTTTTTCTGCATAATGAAGATTTAACTCATCTTTTTTCTCTTGTTTTTGAGGAGATGATAATGATGAATCATTTTCGATAATTGCTATTTCGGAGCCAACATCGGGCAATACGAAGAAATCTTTATCACCTGAGCTTCCAGCTAAAAGTTCCCTACCTTTTTCTGTTAAGTTAATTGTATGATCTTTTTCATTAATCGCATAATATAATTCATCATCGATTTCATGCATACGTCGGGATTGCTCACGAAGATATTCCTTTTCTGTTTGCTGCATTAATATTTTATTAGCTGGTTCAGAAAGAACTTTAACTAATCTTTTATGTTTGGGCAAACCCCGATATGCACGTAATAATTGAATACCTGCCTCTTTTTCTTTTTTTTGTTCAAGGTATTGTTCAGCTTCGGCAACTATCTTGGTAATAAAATTGCGTTGTGCATTAACTAATTTTTCAACTCGAGGTTTCATTTCGGAAAATTTATGATCTTCACTCGAAACTGGACCACTTATTATTAATGGTGTTCTTGCCTCGTCAATTAAAACTGAGTCAACCTCGTCAACTATGGCATAATAAAATTCACGATGGACTAAATCATCCGAAGATATAACCATGTTATCACGTAAATAATCAAATCCAAACTCATTATTCGTACCGTAAGTAATATCACATCCATATTGTTTCTTTCGTTGGACAGGATCCATCTGTTGTTGAATACAGCCAACCGATAAACCGAGGAACTCAAAAACCTTTCCCATCCATTGGCTATCACGTAAAGCGAGGTAATCATTCACGGTAACCAAATGAACACCTCTCGCTGGTAATGCATTCAGATAAAGTGGCATAGTTGCAACGAGTGTCTTACCTTCACCAGTTGCCATCTCAGCTATTTTACCTTCATGTAATACAACTCCACCAATAAGCTGAACATCGAACGGCACCATATCCCACACAATTTTATGCCCAGTTACTTCCAACGTATGTCCTACCAATCTACGACAAGTTTCTTTCACCACTGCAAAAGCTTCGGGCAGTATTTCACTCAACGTTTCTCGTGTTGTTTCATTTAGTTGATTTTGTATCTCTTCTATCGCTGTATAAGTGTTCTCTCGTTCCTCAAGCGTTAAGGTCTGATCTGTTTTTAATTGTTCTTTTAATTTCTTTATTTCTTCTTCATACTCTGTAATATTTTCATGTATTCTTTGTCGAAATTCTATAGTCTTAGCTTTTAACTCATCATCAGTTAATTTTTGATATTCTTCAAAATATTGATTAATCTCATCAACAATCGGATGAATGCGTTTTATGTCTTTTTCAGATTTGCTAGGGAATATTTTCGAAAGTACCTTAAACATATGCCTTTTTTTTTAAATATCTTTTTGATTTTGTATCAAATCTAACTATTTTTCAATACGAAAACAAACATGCGATTACTAATAAATATAAAATACCTTGTTCAGTATTTATTGCTTTCAGGTTCCATACTCGCTACATGTGTTGCAACCAATCAGATATCAGAGTTACAAACTGCTGAGAATGATTTTGATTCCTTACAAATCAAGATCGATGAAATTCTGAAAGATTCTCTTTTAAATCTATGTTTTTTGGGAATAAATATTATTTCGATAGATGATGGTAGGGCACTTTATAAACTAAATAGCAGTAAATTATTCCACCCAGCTTCTAATATGAAATTACTAACAAGCGCCGCTGCGATCAATACACTAAAACATAATTACCAATTTAAAACAAAATTATTTACAGATGGTAAAATTATAAATGGTGTACTTCATGGAAACTTATACATCGTCGGTTCAGGTGATCCACTCCTTGAAACGAATGATTTAGACTCCTTGTCTTCGAGTCTCAGTACTCGAGGTATAAAAATAATAACGGGAGATATTGTTGGGGATAATAGTCGATTTGATTCAATTTATTGGGGCAAAGGTTGGATGTGGGATGATGAGCCAGAATCTTACTCGGCTTTTATAACACCTTTAACGGTAAATGGAAACTCAATTAAAATATTTGTTTCCCCGAGTAAGAAAATTGGAGATCCCCTTTCGATACAAACAGAACCAGTTACATCATTTATCGAACTTTCAAACTTAGGTATTACAACAAACGATACGCTCATTCCACTATGCCGTGTAACCAGACAAAGGGATAATAATAATATCATGATTACAGGTAGATTAAGTCCTGTTGACGAAACAAAAGAATTCAATCTTAGCATATGGAAACCAGAGCTTTATTTTCTTTCTCTCTTGAAAGAACGGCTAAACCTTGGAGGAATTACAATTGAAGGAAACATAACACTTGGTTATAACAAAGGCAGAACATTATTAGCGGAAGTCTCACACCCTATTGATTCTGTACTGCATCGAATAAATAAAAACAGCGATAACCTCGCTGCTGAAAATCTTTTAAAAACTATTTCGGCTGAACATCTTGGCTCACCCGGCTCTGCAGAAATGGGACTACATATCATCAAGAATTATTTAGTAAGTGAAGGAATAGATACGTCTAAGATGATCTTAGCCGATGGCTCTGGGGTTTCATGGTACAATACGATCTCACCCGATGCAATTGTACAACTTCTCAAAAAACAGTACGAAAAGAAAACAACGTTCAAACGTTTCTATGAGAGTCTCGCAATCGCTGGTGTTGACGGAACATTAAAGAACCGTATGAAAGGTATCCAAAATGTATATGCAAAAACTGGTTCGTTGTTGGGTGTGAGCAATCTATCAGGATATGTTAGGGCAGATGATGGAAAGTTATTAGCTTTTAGTATATTATGCAACCATTTCCCCGGCGAAATCAAAATAGTAAGAGAAATGCAAGATAAAATAATTAAATTGTTAACCAAACCCTGCGAAGGTTAGTAACCTTCGCAAGGTTGTGTGGATTAAATCAATTTGATTTTCACTGATGTAAATATGATATTATGGGGTACTTATGAAAAAATATATTACTATTCTTGTTATTTACTTGGGTGCAAATATTTTCCCAAATGGATCACTCTTGAATGCACAAAGCGGTTGGTTTTGGCAAAACCCATTGCCACAAGGGAATACATTAAGTTCTGTTTATTTCATAGACAGTAATACCGGCTGGGCCGTTGGATCTTATGGTACAATTTTAAAGACGACAGATGGCGGAACAAATTGGACTTCTCAGTCAAGCGAAGCGTGGAGTGTTTTGAGTTCAGTTTATTTCACAGACACTAATATCGGCTGGGCGGTTGGAGGATGGGGTACAATTATAAGGACAACAAATGGCGGTACAAATTGGACTTCTCAATCAAGCGGAACAACAAATCATTTGCAATCAGTATTTTTCAGAGACAGTAATACTGGCTGGGCGGTTGGAAGATGGGGCACAATCATAAATACAACCGATGGTGGAACAAATTGGACCCCCCAGCCAAGCGGAACAACATATTGGTTGAACTCAGTATATTTTACAAACAAAGATACTGGTTGGGCGGTTGGAGATTCTGGCAAAATCTTAAAAACATCCAATGGCGGAACAAATTGGACTTCTCAGTCAAGCGGAACAACAAATTATTTATTTTCAGTATATTTTACAGACAATAATACCGGGTGGGCGGTTGGAATCACTGGTACAATTTTAAAAACAACTAATAGCGGAACGGATTGGACTTCTCAGCCAAGCGGCACGTGGAATTATTTAACGTCAGTATATTTCACAGACAGTAATACCGGCTGGGCGATTGGTGGTGGTGGTACAATATTAAAGACAACAGATGGTGGAATAAATTGGACTTCTCAGGAAATCGGAACACCATATTGGTTGTGGTCAGTATATTTCACAGACAGTAATAGTGGATGGGCGGTGGGAGTAGGTGGCGTAATTTTAAAGACAACAGATGCCGGAACAAATTGGACTTCTCAATCAAATGGAACGACAAAATATTTATTTTCAGTATATTTCACAGACAGTAATAGTGGATGGGCTGTTGGAAATAATGGCACAATTTTAAAAACAACAAATGCCGGAACAAATTGGACTTATCAGTCAAGCGGAACAACAAATCGGTTACGGTCAGTATATTTCACAAATAGTCATACCGGATGGGCGGTCGGTTATGCTGGCATAACATATAGCACAATCTTGAAGACAACCAATGGCGGAATAGATTGGACTTCTAAGGCAAGCGGAACATGGAATAATTTGCTTTCTGTATGTTTTACAGATAGTAATACAGGTTGGGTAGTTGGAGAACTTGGCATAATCTTTAAAACAACCAATAGCGGAACAAATTGGACTTTTCAGGAAAGCGGAACAATAAATCCTTTATCGTCAGTATATTTTACAGACAGTAATACCGGCTGGGCTGTTGGATATTATGGCACAATCTTAAAGACAACCAATGGTGGAACAAATTGGACTCCCCAGTCAAGCGAAACAACATATTGGTTGTTGTCAGTATATTTTACAAACAAAGATACTGGTTGGGCTGTTGGAGAAGGTGGTACAATTTTAAAGACAACTGATGCCGGAACAAATTGGACTTCTCAGGAAAGCGGAACAACATTTTGGTTACGGTCAGTATATTTCACAAATAGTAATACCGGTTGGACTGTTGGAGATGCTGGGACAATTTTAAAAACAACTAATGGCGGAACGAATTGGACAGTTCAGTCAAGCGGAACGACAAATTATTTGTTTTCAGTATATTTCACAGACAGTAATACTGGCTGGGTGGTTGGACAGGATGGTACAATATTGAAGACAAACACAGGAGGAGAAGTAACATCAGTAAAAGATATCAATAGTTTTGAATTACCAAATAAGTTTATACTCTCCCAAAACTACCCTAATCCATTTAATCCTATAACTATAATTAGCTATTCGCTGCCAACAAGTGGTAATGTGCAAATAAATATTTATAACATAAATGGAAAGTTAATAAGAAAATTATTGGATGAATACAAAGCAGCCGGCACTCACTCTATAATTTGGAACAGCCAAGATAATCACGGGAATATAGTGTCCTCGGGAACATATTTCTATCAATTACAGATCGGAGACATTATCCACGCGAAGAGAATGATTTTATTGAAGTAATTTTAAGCCGGGTCGGGAGTATTCCAAAAGGAATGCCTTTGGTAGAACTCCCTCATAACGGTCGGCGCCTTTGTAATCTGCTTTTCGTTCGAGATTTACGCTGCAGTACTATAATCTCAAATCTGTAATCTAAAATCTAATACAAAATTTTATTCCGATGGAGTAATTACAATATCACCGCCCGAAGTTTCCAATCGTATCAGGTTGCCGCCTTCACCAATTTTTCCATTCATACTTCCATCCTTAATTTTTCCGGAAAACTCCAAATCACAGCTTACATCACCCCCGGAGGTTTCTGCTATAACATCTCCAGATGTTGATCAATCTATACCCTTGTTCGAATTGGAAGAGAAAAATATATTTTCACCAGAAGTTTGGATATAAAGATTAAAATTATTTGGAACCATTATTTCAAATTTAATATCCAACTGATTATCCAAAATATTGATATCGCCTAAATCAGCATCAATAACCAATCTTTGTTACAATAACCTTCAATTCTCACACGCCCAGATAATGCAATCATTGTCGCACTAAAGAAAACAGCGTAAGATTAAAAGAATAATTATTTTTAAACTTGTATTTAGCAATTTTATTAGTTATTTAAACAACATTTATTACTAAAGGTTATATTAATGGACATTGTAAATTAATTAATAATTCATTAGATTTCTTTATAAATTTTAAGAATTATACCATGAAATATATTGATACCTCTGAAATATTCATAACTAGTTGTCATGTTGAGCGGACCGAAACATCTTGTCTTGCAAAAACGAGAAAGATTCTTCACTTCGTTCAGAATGACATAATGATGAAAATAGTTTTTCAAAGTTTTCATATTTTATTATTTATTTTGATTGCACTATTAATTACTGGCTGCCCTAAGAATAA
>CAYYIJ010000057.1:0-16277 GCA_964471945.1 uncultured Chlorobiaceae bacterium | reverse complement strand
GTTGCACATACCATTGCCAAAGAACTTCCTGTGCTTCCACCTGTATATTCCACGACCGTTCCACCGGGTTTTAGTTGACCTCTCTTTTCAGCTCCTTCGATCATTGAGAGAGCCATCCTATCTTTCATGCTTCCAGTAGGATTGCCGCCTTCGTACTTTACAAATATCTCAGCACAATCCGGCTCAGAGAGTCGTTCTAATTTTATTAAAGGTGTGTTGCCTATGGGTTGCATATAAGTGAACCATTTATAACTCTCCGGCTTCATTCAGGGCTTGTGACTCAATGTCGGGGGATAACCGAAAATCGGTGGCGCGGATTTTTTCTAGTAATGGTTTGATTGAAGGGATGATCCCTTGAAGTTTGGCTTTTATTATAATACCGAGAGTACCGGTAATTGTAAGACCAAGTTTTTCAGCGATAACTCTAGCTTTGTAGTCATCTAAGATAATCGTGCTTTTCGGAGTTTCAATAGATAGAGCGATTACGCTTGCTTCCCCTTTGTCAAGTTGAAGTTCGAGAATTTGTTGACTGTATTTATCTATTATCGGTTTGATTTTAATCCAATCGGGCAAAGGATGGGCAAATTCGGATATTACTTCTGCTGAAGTGATTATTTCTCCATACATTCTCCGGAGTAAATCAAGCTCTCCAATTTTACTTAATACAATAAAACAGCTTGTATTAGAGACTACAAGCTCAGGCATTCCGAACATCTCTGGATAAATCGGAATCCGGATAATTAAATAACGATACCCCATATTTGCCGAGTAATTCGGCAAACGTTTGTTTCGTTAATCCAACAAGTTCTGCGGCTTGACCGAGAGATAATTTACCTTTCTCATATAATCCCGTAGCAACAATCATGGCGACCTCTTTGTCGTTGAGATCTATTGTGTCTGGCACTTGCAATGTTATTGTTTTCATGATATAATGATAGCAAATTAATCAAACATAAACAATTGGATAAGGAGAGTCGCTCTAATTTTATTAATGGTGCGTTGCCAATGGGTTGCATAAAGTCGAAAATAATCAGCTCTTCTTATTTTGGAGACAAAATATCTATCAGTAATTTCCACTTCCCGGATTCTTTTCGCCAAATATGAAGATAAAAACCAGTATCTTTCACCGCTTCGTGCCACATTCCCATCGAGGGGTTGCAGCATCGGTTTACCAACATTGTAGTTAATCACATGACCTTCATTATCAAAATAAATCGCCCTTGTGGTATTGCCAGTTTGATAAATTGTCATCTGATCATCATGTGTGAATGCCGGCTTATTCTTAGTGGCAGGGTAAACTGAGTGATTTTTTCTGACTATAATCGTGTTATCAAGATCGTGTGCGAAAGTAAATGTTCCGGTTCCTTGTCCGGGATCGCCGCCGCCTTCTCCTTGCCATTCTCCCATTAGAAAATTCCACGCCTCCTAATTTGGAGGTTGGTTCGATTGCTGTGAATACAAGCATAAATTTATTTTCCTATATTTCTCTTAAAATGATTTTGTGAGTAAACTTCAAAATTTTTGTTTGGCTCCGCAAGCTCGAAGGTTTCAGTAAATTCGTTATCATTGATTATATGGGATGTCTCTTTCGCCCGCCAGCCGGGAGAAATGTTTTCTATACTCTCGCTGATGAATATAATAGTTTTACTATCTGTACTGATGCTGTCCTGAATATATTGATTGACGAAACCCTCGACATGGAATTGTCTGAGTACAAACTTCTTTCTCGATTTATCGTAACTGATGATTCCCCAATCCTCATGAATTTCTCCCTTGGGATTTTTTTCCTGCGGTTCATAGATGGATTTATTTTTCACTTCAATATATTTTCCGTTCATAATAGATTTGTACTCACGTTCACTCTTGCCTTCACCTGATTCTCCTGTAGATTTTCCTTCCCACTTACCGATAAAATATTGGAGTGGTTTAAAGATATCTTGTTTGGTCTCTGTTTGTGCTAAAGTGATGGCAGGGATGAGTAGTAAAAGAAAAATAAATTTAGACATATTGCAGCTTTGGAAATTGATAAACAAATTGTCGTTATTGAAAGTAAGCAATTGATAGCGTTATTTCAAATGGATTTCGATTGTATTTCCTTCTTGCTTCGATTCAATCGTTGCTCCCGAGAGTATAAATTCTTCTGTATCCACCTTATTGGGTATGCTCAAGTCGAACTTCGATAAAGGTGTAGTAACGGCAAAAGCGATCATTTTATTCTCCCGGTCGATAAGCACAGGCACAACCTGTTTCATTCGAAGCTCGACACCTTCTTTGAACATTATATTCATCGATATCATGTCGTAGATGGCAGAGCGCTTGCTTATCTGTGTTACACCAAAAGGCGTAAAGCCATATCTGATTTTATCAATGAAACCACCATACATGATTTTTACAAGTGTTCGATCTGTCTTCAAAATAGCCGACAATTTTTCCTCGATCTTTTTCTTTCCTTCCTTTTCGAATTCAATCTTTACCTTATAAGCTTCGTCGTATTTATATTCCGATTTTGCAAGCTCAAGATACTTTATTAGTTCTGGCGGCGACAAGTCAACAGCTTTTTTCAATAGGTCAATCAAATACACATTGTTGCCGAAAATTATTTCTTTCCATGTCGGCATAATTTCATCTAGTAACAATGCCTGGCATGCACCAAGATCATAAAGTTTGAAACGTAGCGGACCAGAACCAAACTTGTTTCCAAATCGATCGTCGTTTACCGCTACGATATTCACCATGTTCTTCATTCGATTCTGGAATTGCTTATTCAATATTCCAGCATAACCTTTAAATCCGTTGTAATAAAACATCTCTTTAATGGGTTTAACCGATTCGCCAAGCATGAGAAATTTGTATTCAACATATTTCGCCAGCCCTTCTTGGTATTCGTTCAGGTTTTCATACTCAATCCAACTGCTATCGAGTCTCGATTGGCGGTAACTTCGTACAGCAACGAATTCCTTTACTTTATCTTTTTTGATTTTGGGATCTTGTGCCAACAGCGCGTCGAACAAAATATTCCCTTCAAGAACGTACAATGCATTGTTAATCGGGTCGAGCAGCGGATATTGAGAAACAATCATTTCGTTCGCTTCTTTATCTGGTGCCATTTTGTTTTGATATACATGAAAAGCTTCATGAAGAATTGTAGTGATCTTGTCGTAAGGCGATGGAATGAAATTCCAATCATCGAGCCACTTGGTTGCCCAATCCTTTGGACGATCGAGCACATCTCGTAGCTGATTTCTCATACTCGAATATGGATCAGCGACAATTAAAACTTGAACGCCCTCTATTTCTCGCGATGTATTTTGATCATCTATTGAAAATAATGTTGTATCGTTTCGGACGTAAATCGTTTCATCACCCAGAGGATTGAAACCGGTGTAAAGTGAATAACCCTTCGGCTCATGTGGATAGTTGATGAGAATCTCTTGCACGTTTGGTCGATAAAAAAGAAAAGGAATCTTTCTGAAATCCCATCCGGGGAAAATATCTTTCCCGATGTTGTTCATGATGTTCCGACATTCTTTGAGAGAGACTAATAACACTGGATCGAGTTTCAATTCGGTGGAAGATTGAGCGATGAGAATATTCGTATAAAGCAATATTACGGTAGTCAATAAAATAATTTTGAAGAAGCTACGCATTTTGTTTTCCTTAAGTGCTATAATGGCGGAAGTGAATTATTGATGTTAGACAAAGGATCGTGGTGTGTGGTTGACGACATGAATTAGTATATAGAGACTCCTGAAAAATTCAAAACAATACATCTCGCAAAGCTCGCCAAGGTCGCAAAGAAAATGTTGTGTTCAAAAATCAAACCATGGCGCTTTGCGCCTTTGCGAGAAACAATATTTCAGAAGTCTCTATATATTGTGTTAAACACCACCTAAGTTAATCGAGCTATTCTATTTGTTCATTATAGGACTGTCAACTAATCTTTTTTATCTGCCTCGCAATTTATTTTTTAATCTTTTCATAAGAGGGCGGAGGACCGTTTCTGATTTCTTTATCATTGACAAATATCCCATCTGAAATTCCCCACTTTAAAATCTTATCATGGTCTGATGTATCAATCTCTCGGAAATCAACATTGTCTTGAAATTCAGCCGAAGCCCGTTTTGCTCTCTCGAAAACCATATTCATCGCCGGGCACCAGCCGTTGATATAGCCCGTTACAGTCACTCTATTTGGATCGAACGTTGGAGTTTGTTTTCTCTTTATCCATTTCGGCGGTAGTGCATCGGCTGTAAAAGGTTTCCACACAAGCAGTATCATGCCTTGTTTTTCTGCAGCTTTATATCCATGTTTTTTGAACCACGAAGCTCTCATCCAAAATGGTAATCGAACACCCCATGCTGCGATTCCTTTCGCTCCTAAAGATTTCGCATCGTTTTCGGCAGCTTGCAGTAGCGCTTTACCCATTCCTCGTTTTTGAAAATTGCCCCGTCCCTTTTTGTGTCCATGCACCCAAATACAAGTGATGAAATATAAATCCTTTCCCTCGACGGTCGAATGTTCGATCGGAAGATATTGAATCATTCCACCGACTTCACCGTTGTCATCTACTGCAAGTTTAACTCTGAGACCTTTGTCTTTCATCTTCTCGTACCAGCATTTCTTGTGGTCACCCGCTTCTTTAATTTCATCCGACCAGTCTTCGAGACAATCAAAATAGAGCGAATTGTATTTTTCTTCTAAGTCGATGATTCGCATAAGAGTACCTCGTTTATTTCCGTTTCAATTTCTTCCACATCTCATTTACCAAATCTTTCAATCCGATACCCGTAACGGCAGAGATGTTTAATAATGGAATGCTTTTGGGAAATTTTATCTTCTTCAATGATTTCTTGATACTATCGTCTGCCAAATCCATTTTGGTGATGGCAATTATCTGCGGTTTCTTGAGCATCGACTCATTGAAAGATTTCAGCTCGTTCAAGAGAGTTTTATATTGTGCCTTCGGATCTTCGGAAGTGCATTCGATCATAAATACAATCACGAGTGTTCGCTCTATGTGTCGTAGGAATTCAATACCGAGTCCTTTGCCTTGATGTGCACCTTCGATGAGTCCGGGCATATCGGCAACAACAAAACTTTTCTCTTCGCTGTATCGGACGATTCCAAGATTTGGTATGAGCGTTGTAAACGGATAATCGGCAATCTTTGGCTTTGCAGCTGAGATGCGAGAGATGAGTGTAGATTTACCTGCGTTTGGGAATCCAACGAGTCCAACATCGGCTAATAGTTTCAATTCAAGTTGTATATTTTTTTCCTCACCTTCTGTTCCTTTCGTTGCTCGTCGTGGAGCTTGATCGGTAGGTGTAGCAAATTCTGCGTTGCCTTTTCCGCCTCTGCCTCCTTTTGCAATTATGATTTCATCTCCATTATTCACAAGATCAAAAATCTGCTCGTTCGTTTCCGCATCGATTAGTATGGTGCCTGCCGGAACACGAAGGACCAAGTCGTTTCCACTTTTACCTGTTTTGTTTGATGTTTGTCCATTCTCACCTTTTTCTGCAAAATATTTTCGCTTGTAACGGAAGTCCATCAACGTCGTCAATTGTTTATCAGCGCGAATAATGACATCGCCGCCACTTCCGCCATTTCCGCCGTCAGGTCCGCCTTTTGGAATGTACTTCTCCCGTCGGAAACTTATCATGCCGTTTCCACCATTACCTGCTTTAACGTAAATCGTTGCTTGATCTATGAACATATATGCTCAATTACTTTTTCGGATGAAAATGATTAAAAAATAACTCAAGAAATTTTGTCGCCTCAGGAGAATATGGATCGATATTATTTTTTATAAACGTCTCGTCAACAAATTTCGATGCCTGTTTCCATGTAGTTTGCTTTGATAATTCTTTTAGCATCGTTCTATATGCTTGCTCATCCTGAAGGAATATCTTATTGATGAACTTACGTTTATCAGATTCACTTATCGAAGATTCAAAATCGAACTTGGTGGAAGCTTTCTCATCGTTGACCCGCCGAGCTGCCTGATCAGGTACATTTTCTGATTTTTGTATCAACTCTTTATCCTCAACTTCTATCTTCTCGACTTGAAAAGCACCTAAAGTCCGTCTGATATCTTCCAATGTATTTCCTAATTCAGTATGGTTCATTTCATTTTTACTTTGTGCAATCTCGCCCTCAAGTCTTGGTAAAACCATAACTAATCCTTTGTCTTCAAAAAATTTGATTAGTGATTTTATTGGGAGAGCATTGTTTCCGGTTTTCATCTGAAAATCGAAAAAATCAAACAGGGGTGACATGGTACGAACAACTTCGTTGCCGGTTTTCTTTAATAAATATTTTCCATCAATTTTCCAGATCAATAGTTTGAATTCGTCCCTTGTGATCGATGATGGCTTTTTTTCTTTTAGGTAATGGGTAATGATTTCTTTTAAATATTCATACGGTCCGAAGTATCGCAGCAGCCGAAGCAATCCTTGGGGAGTAATACTTTTCTCTTTCTCGAAAATAACGCTTGAAAGGGTCCATTGCGGACGAATAAGATAATTCACGATCATATGGACAGCATCATTCAATCGATGCTCAAACTCTTTTGGATGAAATGTGAAGTTCAAAACAAGAATTGAATTAATCTGTTCTTGCAAACTTTGAACCTCGTGATAATCATAATTGAATCGGCTTGTCGTTCGATACTGTCGTTGCTCGGCTAAGAGCATCGCTTCAACATCGGCACGGAAGAAGGTTTTAATCGGATGAGGGATATCAGCTGCTAAAATATCTTTAATTGCAATTGCATCGGTGCCGCTTTGAACAACACGATGAGTGACTGCTTTTATGATCGCTTCGGTTTCTTTTTCTAACATTTACTTCGGATTATTCTTTATTATTGATTTTACACGATCAATTTCTTTCCGCGCTGCTGCTTTGAATGTTGCATCTATACCCGGTCGGTCGATTACTTGCTGGTACATTCCGATTGCTTCATCGAACTTTGACATCTTCTCGTACGATTGTCCAGCCATGTACAACGCTGTCGCAGTCCAGTTTATTTTTCCTTGTTTCGTTACCAGATATGGTACTTTAAGAAATTCAAGTATCGCCTGTTGGTAATCTCCTTTGTAATAGAAAGCTTCACCGATGTTGTATCGTATTTCTGCTTCTAATAAACTTCCTGCTTCTGGTAACAGGTTTTGTAAGTGCAATACTGCCTGGTCGTAATAGCCAATTTTTATGAATAGTGTTCCTAATTTAATTTTCTTGTCGATTATGTTTGCATCATTCGGATACCGTTCGATGTAATCACGATTTGCCTTCAATGCTTCATCGTACATTTTCGTTGATTCGTATGCCTCGATAAGATTATTCAATGCGTATGAGAGAATGTCGCCGGCGGTTTCAGCTAATTTGATAATTTGTTGATAATACCGAATTGCATCTTCGAACCGCTCGGCGTTGAAGTGCATATTCCCAAGTGAGAGAAGAGCACGAGGTACGACATCTGATTTGGGGTATTTCTTCAGGATCGATTCATATTTTTTGGCTGCCTCTTCTAATTTGTTTGTAACCTCTGAGATTTTTCCGATGTAATAATGACCCCAAGGTCCGAAACGTGTATCGTCATAATCGTCGGTAACGTTTTCAAATGATTTCTTAGCTTTCGTGTAATCCTGCTTGCGGTAATAAACTAAACCCTTTTCGTACTCGAACTCTGCAAAGTAATTTTTTTCTTTTTTAAATGTTTTCTCAAAATCAGTGATTAGTTTTTGTGTTTCAAGAAGGTTATCCATACGGAATGTGGCTACAATTCCGCGAGCAAGATATAATTGTTTACTGGAGACAGAGTCGGTCGATTGAGCAAGCTCGAAATATTGCTTTGCAGCTTCTCGATATTGTTCGGTCTGGAAAAGGAGATCGGCAATATCCTTGCTTGTCGAGCCGATCTCTCCGAGTGCCGCTGCTTGTTTGAAGTATGCTGATGCATTTTCTAATTTGCCTTGAGCGCGTGCAATCGCGCCAAGCGCATAAAATGCTTTGCTTGTGTATGCACCTCTTCTATCGTCAAGAAGATATTGATTGTAATAATAAACAGCTTTCTGGCGTTCACCTTTCTTATCATGTCCGACTGCAAGATGAAAATAAAGATTTACATCAATTTCTTTTTGGAGAGGTGAGGATCGCTGCTCATCTAACATATCGTTATAAACTTGAATCGCCTGATCATATTCATTGTTTGCAATGTATAATTCAGGAAGAAGAGATATTGCTTTTTCGGCGAATGAAGAATAGAAGAACTCGCTTGTTATCCTTTTCAATAGAGCGATTGCTTCAGCATAGTTGTCATTTTGTCGCTGAAGGTCAGTTAAGTTCCAGATTGCAGTTATTGTGGATGGATCTTGTGCCGGATATGAAATTGCTTTTTTCCATACAATTGCGGCCGAATCTTGTTGTCTCAATAATAGGTAAACATTTCCTTGTTCCAATAGTGTGTTTGACACCAAAGGTGAATCCGGAAATTCTTTGGTAATTAACGCAAACCATTTAAGTGCATCAGCCGGAGCACCTGCTCTTGTTGTTGCTGTTGCTAAATCAAAAAGGACTTTATCCCTATGAGGTGAATTCGGATAACTGGATAAGAATTCTCGAGCAAGTGAAATTATTTCTGTCGAACTTTTCTGCTGAGATTTCAAAATGTAACTGAAATATGAAGCATCTTCAGTCCATTTGCTTTTCGGAAATTGTTTGAGGAATTCGTCGTACTCGTTAATAGCTTTGCCTGTTAAATCAGGATCAAGCTCAGATTGGAGGTGATATGCTCTGGCGCGGAAATAGAAAGCGTCTATAAGGTCGTCTTCGTTTAAACCTCCTTCAATTGCATTGCTAAATTGTGAGGCGGCAGATTCGTAATCTTTAAGATCGTTGAAATAAATTGCACCCAATTTTAATGACAACTTAGCTTTGGATTTTTCGGTTAAAACTTCGCCCATCAAGCGTGCAAGCTTCTCGATTCCGGCATCCGGATTTTTTATTTTATGATGTTTTATGAATTCAACTTTTTGCTTGATGTCGTCGAATTGATCACACGCCGGATACTGATATAGAAGATCTGTGTATGTTTTAGATGCACCTTCGTAATCGCCGGTATTTTCTTGACAGCGTGCGATTCCAATTATTGCATCAACAATCTGAGGCGATTGTGTATATCTTTGGACGATCTGATCATAGTTGTTTAACGCCTTGCGGTAATCCTGAAGCTTATCTTCGTAGAGATGAGCCAACTTTAGCATGATTATGGGAGTAATGGGATTCTCAACATGAGTGTCGAAGAAATTTGTATAATATCGAATAGCTTCTGCATACTGACGTAAACCGATGGAGGCGTCGGCTGCGAGAATGAGTGCTTGTGCTTTAAACTGCGAATTGTGAATTGCGATAAGTTTCTTGGCATATTGAAGTGCACTTTTGTTATCCTCATTTTTGAGAGCCGCCCACCCGGCTTCGAAGAGTGCAGGCTCAGCGAGAGAACTTTTCGGGAATTGGGATATAAACTTGTCAAATGATTTCTGGGCATTACTGTACTCTTTTTGATTCGCGTATGCTCGTCCAGTTTCAAAGATAGCTTCTGCCCGAAGTGAATCGCCACCTGCATCGTTTGAAAATACGAGCTTGAAATTATCAATTGCGGCATCATAATTACGCACTCCCATTTCTAATTTTCCTAATTCGAATGTTGATGCAATTGCGGCGGGAGTTTTATTATAGTTTGCCACGACCGACTTGAATGTTTTTTCTGCATCGTCGAATAAACTCATCATTACTTGGAGTTTACCAATAGAAAAGAGGGCACTCGCTTTTACTGCGGCTGGGGCATCGCTTTCAGCAACACGCCGAGCTTCACGCTCGGCTAATTCGGTTTGACCTTCTTCTGCGTACATCTCACCGATGGCAAGTCGTGCTGGTAATACACTCAAGCTTGCAGGATATTCTTGAACAATTGTTCGGAAATTCTTTTTTGCATTTTCGCGGTTGCCTATCTGGCGATAAAGCTGACCTGCTTTATGAAGTGCTTCAGGAACAAGCTGGCTTTTTGGGTGAAATACTTTCACTCGTTCGTAAGCTGCAGCAGCTTCACCCTCATTTTTCAGGGCGAGAAAAGCATCACCGACATTCATCCATGCGGCGGGTGCTTTCGGATGTTCAATATAAGCAAGCGCAAAGTTCTGGAATGTTATTCTCGCTTCATCGTATCGCTTCAATTTCATCTGCGTCTCACCGAGGTAAAAACGAGCTTCGATTCCGTTGGATGTGGTTGGATACGCGTTTATGAAATTTTTCAATTGTTCGGCTGCAAGATCATACATACCATCGTTGTATAATCCGACTGCAAGTTTAAATTCAGCATTTTCTTTTTCTTGAGCATACAGTGGGAGACCAAGAACTAACAACAATGAACCAAGAACCAATAGCCAATAGCTCAGAGCTAAGAGCGGTGAGCAGTGAATGGTGGGCAGTGAGCTTGGAGCGAAGAGCTTAGAGAATGATACTTTAATTTTCATGAAAACATTGAGAAAGTTAATTCTGCGAAATATTTTGATAATCCAAAATCTCAAATCTGAAATCTAAAATCCATAAAAGATAGGGTAATTTTAGGAGTTGTGCAAACAGAAGGGAAGATTGGAGTGATATAAATAGAAACGGTGATTCCACAGGCAACAGAACCGCCGTTTTAAATTATTATAATCTTTCAAATCGCGCTTGAAAGAATCTTAAGTATTTTGGCTCGTAAACCATCCTCAGTCCTTTGATGGATTGCCTTCGTTCGAATAAATCAATAATAGATTCAGCGGTTACATCGCAATGTGCCTGAGTATATACCCGACGTGGAAATGTAACTCGTACTAATTCAAGTTTAGGATAATAATGATCACCAGTTTCTTGATTCCTACCGGCAGATACAATACCCCGCTCCATAGTTCTTACACCTGAGTCTAAATAAATTTCAGCGGCGAGAGTTTGGGCAGGGAATTCGATTTGTGGAATTTGTGGAAAAAATCGTTTAGCATCTAAAAATATTGCATGACCACCAATGGGTTGGACAATGGGAATATTTTGTTCGAGTAGCTGATTGCCTACATATTCAACTTGACCGATTCTTGCCCTAATATGATCATATAAAATGGCTTCCTCAATTCCACGTGCCATAGCTTCCATATCGCGTCCAGCCAAACCACCGTAAGTATGCAAGCCTTCGTAAACAACAACTAAGTTTCTGGCTTCCTCGAAAATATCGAAATCATTTATAGTAAGAAAACCTCCGATGTTTACGAGTAAATCTTTTTTTGCACTCATAGTTGCTCCATCCGTGTACGAGCACATCTCGAGTAAAATCTCGGCTATAGATTTATTTTTGAATTCTTCTTCACGAGTCTTGATGAAATATGCGTTTTCTATAGCACGTGTTGCATCGAAGATAATTTTAATTCCATATTTATTCGTAAGTGTGCGAACATCTCTTAGATTTTTCATAGAAAATGGCTGACCACCCGCCATATTAACCGTACCTGCAATGCTTACATAAGGAATTTTCTTCGCTCCAACTCGCTTAATTAAATCTTCTAATTTTTGTAGATCGATATTACCTTTGAAAGGATGTGTGCTAAGTGTGTCATGTGCTTCATCGATGATTACATCAACAAATTTACCGCCGGCGAGTTCCTGGTGAAGTCGAGTAGTTGTAAAGTACATGTTGCCTGCAATGTAATCTCCGGGTTTAATTAATATTTTTGAAATTAAATGCTCGGCACCTCTACCCTGGTGAGTAGGGATAAGATATTTGTAGCCATAATGTTTTTTAACGGTTTCTTCAAGATGGAAAAAATTTTTACTTCCTGCGTATGCTTCATCACCAACCATCAAACCTGCCCACTGATGTTCGCTCATTGCATTTGTTCCGCTGTCGGTCAATAGATCGATGTAAACATCTTCCGATTTCAATAAAAATGTGTTGTACCCTGCTTCTTTAAGTGCTTTTTCTCTATCTGATCGCGAGGTCATTTTTAACGGTTCAACCATCTTAATTTTAAACGGTTCAGCCCATGATCGTCGTTTTTGCATGGTCATAAAATGTGGTCCTATTGAAGTTGTAATCTGATCTGTAGTGTCGATTGCCGATGTAAATTCATTCTAAGATATAGTTATTTTTGCAGTTGTGCAAACGATGGGAAGTTAAATGATGAGTAGTTAATTGGTGAGTAGGGGAGTGGTTAGTTGTGCGTAATGATGTGGTAGAATGAAAAGACTCTAATGTGAATAGAGATTACGGAGTTAATTATCATTAGTCAACTGTGTTGATAAGTCGCGAAGAATCTACTATAATAACATATATTCTAAATGTAAAAATGCCATTTAAAATCTATAAAGGTGGAAGTCAATTAAGTAACGGAGAAAGAGACATTCTTTCCTCGTTAAGTGATGTTCTGTCTAAGCAGTACAGTAACTCACCGTATTTCTGTTATCTTTTTGTTGGTTTTGAATGCAACGATAGGCAAATTGCTACTACGCAGGGTGATTTGGTAATTGAGCCCCGACAGGAAAGGTTGGGGAGAGGAAGAGGAGAAAATCCTTTTGAGCAGGTGCGCCAGTAAAATTTTGCCATTAAAAATTTCATCTTCGATCACCAGCCTGAACTGTTCGGAGGCAAAGCAATTACAACAACAAATGATATTGATGTTTGTGGATTTATTGTCCTTAGAAAAATTAAACAAGTTGATTTATGTGCGCTTGGCTCAAAAAAATCTTTCTTTAGAATAACTGACTCAGAAAAATTTGGTAAGGAAATTTCTGCGTATCAGGGAAGAGATTTTGTAAAACGAGATTTGCCCATGAATATTGATCAAAATATAGTTGAAAAATTGACCAAGTTGCTTGACTTGAAAGAAATTGATGGAATTGATGAGTTGGATTCAATTCAAGATCCTGAAGTGGAAAACGCATTGATTGAGTATCTTGAAACTATTTCTTTCAAGACAAAATATGTGGATCGTCCCGATATTGAAGGGAGACTGTTAGATGAAAAAAATCATATTCTCGTTGGCGCACCCGGTGCAGGCAAGACAACTCTGTTGGAACGATTAATATACAATCAAGCCCAAAGGGAGTTGGAAAAAAATTTAGTAGAAACAATTCCCTGTTTTCTGAAACTTTCTGGGCACGAGCAGATCGTTGACAAGCTTTCGTCTGAGATCGGTTTATCCGAATCGTTGATAAAAGAAAAGTTGGAGGAGGGTCTTTTCTGGATTGTTTTTGATGGAGTGGACGAGATCAGCGATTTCAGGAATAATTTCTCTCGGATCACCGATTTTGTTAAGAAATACAGAAAGAATGAATTCACTATCTCGGTTCGCAGAGAATATTTTGAAAATCCGCTTTATAAAGAGAATTTTGATCCGCTGGACAAACTACCGAAGTTAAAGCGTTTTGAACGGATAGACGTGGACCCACTTTTGCCTGAAGAATTAAATAAACTGCTTTTTCTGCGACTCGGCGATCAGTTTTCTGAAGAAAGCAAAGCATACATTGAATCGTTCCTAAGCAAACTCCCCGAGATTACTCCGTTGCTTGTTGAGATGGCTGTGGAAATTTATCGTGGCGGCGGTAGGCTGATATATGAAAATGAAGGGAGATGGTTTGAAGAATTCTTCAAGCGCAAGTTGAAACGTGAATGTGAGAAAGTACGGGGGCTTGGACGCGATGCCGATGTTTTACTTGACAATGTTCTCATAGAGCTTGGAAAGAATGCGATAGATGCTGGCGATTCCTTTTTTGAAAAAGATTTTGTACATAATGTTATTAATAACAAAACATCTGATAAGCAATCTGAGTATTATGACTTGTTATTTCGCGCAGAGATGCTTGTACCAACCATAATCGAGATAACAACAGGTAAACATGTAAGAACTGAAGAACAGACACGGTTCTATCATAAGACGTACAGAGATTATTATGTTGCTAAATCATTTGTCGGGCGACTGACACACCATGAGCTTATAGAGAAAATCGTTGCAAAGAAAGATGAGCATGAATCGCTGGTGATATTGTGTGGGATTGAACCGCAAGCTTCTATAAATGATGCAATTATTCTCCACGCTTTTGATGCCGATAAGATTGAACTGTCTTTAGAATGTTTATGCCGTACAGATAACCATTCGTTCAAGCTTGTATCAGAGATAGCAAGCCGCTTGATTAAGAAATCTGAGAATGAACCTGATTTCAAGGAATATCATCTTTTAAAATATGTAAAGATTTATGGAGAATGGATATGCTCAAAAGAGCTGTTTGATTACTTAGAAGATGTTACTCACTCAAACATTATCCTAAAAATTGACTGGGAAATAATAAAATCCGAAAGATTGCATCTTGGCGAAGTACCAGAAAACATAAAAAAAACATTCAAATATATGGCTCGGAATGAAAAACGGGCATCATGGTTTTATGATCCAAAGGATTACTTTAATAGCCTTTTTATCCCTAAAAGCAAACTATATAATATTTTTTCAAATTCACAGAGGACCCAAAATGAATATGGTGTGAAGTTATATTACAGAATTAAAGGAATTGAAAACAATGAACAATTTCTAGATTTAGCTTTAGACAAAACATTTGACATGATTGATAGAGTTTTTATTTTATCAGAGATAGATCATATGGATTATGCAGATACAATGGTTGAAAGACTAAAAGAAAATAATGAATTCATAATTCCTGATTTCGAATTATGGATGTGGATCGTTGTTGACGTTGTTGTTTACCTTTATGGTAATGACCGCACTGAGCCTGATGTGCTACTAAATCATTATTGGAATGAGTCATCGCCAAATGTTCAATTGTTGATCTTATTCTATATACCAAAGACTAACGATATTTGCTTTTTCAGAAGAGTTCTTGACGAATATCGTTGCGACAATCAAGTAGATGTCGAAAGAATTGAAAATTTATCGAGTTTCCATTGTGCTGGTTCTGGAAATATGGCTTTCGATGGGGGTGGTCCAATCGCTGGTGATTATATGTTGACTGATTTTGAAGAAGATACCTATTCAACGTTAATGAAATGTGTACCTATGCAGTGTATTGTTGATTTAAGAATTACTGATTGTAAAGACGAACTCGTGAAATATACTTTTTCTGAGAATAAAAAGTTAAGAACTGTTGCGGAATGGGCGTTAAGAGAATTAGAAAAACCAAAAACATAGAATTTATTGGGGAAAATACCATGAACGGAAATATCTATACAGTCGGATCGTTAATAGATGGAATAAAAGACTCTCCATCGTTAGAGCCAGAGTTAATGCCCTTGAGACAAAAGAGACCACCATATCCAGACTGGGTTGATAAATTAGATGCAAGATTGATAAATGAATTGCATTGGTCAGCGCTAAGAAAGGTGTTCATTAACAAATTATTTTTTGGGCATTCTGGAAATGAACCCGGTTTATATTTTTTTCATTCTTCTCTAAATGAAAAATACCCTTTTTATTACATAGGTACTTCTAAGAAAGGAAATTCGTATAATGTGAAAAATAGGGTAAGTGAACATTTGCTAGAAAAAGATTATTATTTTTATATGTTAGCTTATCCAAACAATAAACTTAAATATTATAAGGAAGCTGAGCGGTTTTATTTTGCGCCAGGAGAGAAGTATGCTAATAAAATTAATGAGTACGCGAGACAATATCATGCCTTGGATAAAGTTTCTGCGGTCAGTTCAGTAGCTTGGATTACAAATTCTAATTTCAACGAAAATGACTGGGATGCTGTTGAATCTTTTTTTGTTACAACATATAAGCCCCCAGCAAATGGAGCTAAGAAGAGTGAACCTCTAGAGTTTCCTCCTTTGTCAAATTACAAATCAAAATTTGAGGAAGCTGAGAACTATTTATTCAATATAATCATTCCACAGTTAAGAGTTGAAGTTAATGACCGAACAATTCGACGTTAATTCCGAACTCTACTTCAATGAAAAACCTAATCTTTGGCTCAACAATCTATCCACACATGACGTGAAAAAAGTGTTGAAGGATTGTTTTGGTATTCCGCTTCCGGACATCAATAAAGAGTGCCGTATTTACCAATGGGATAGTTACGATTCAAGTTTTAAAGAGTACGGAAGGTTCGATCAAAAGATTGATTTCGGAATCGAGGCATGTGTTATTTTAGAACTAAAAATTGGTACCGAAGCAACGATTGGACAATTGGATAAATATCTATCCTATGTCAAGGCGGCAGGCTATAAAAAGGGATGGGTT
>CAYYIJ010000056.1:0-16330 GCA_964471945.1 uncultured Chlorobiaceae bacterium | reverse complement strand
AAACATCGAAAATCGAATATATTTCTACTCGTTCTTCAACGCTTCAGCACCGCTGACTATCTCGAGCAGCTCTTTTGTAATTGATGCTTGACGTGCTTTATTGTAATTGAGCTGGAGTGAGCGGATTAACTCGGATGCATTCGTTGTTGCATTATCCATTGCAGACATGCGCGCACCTTGTTCTGCGGCATTTGATTCTAACAACGCATGCCAAAGACGGAAGTTGAGATGCTTCGGAATGAGAGATGATATTATCGTTTCTAACGACCGTTCGTAGATATAATATATAGGAGATATCGGATTTCGGATTTGGGATTCCGGATCTGTTAGATTGGGTCGGATTGGTAGAAATTGCTCGATGATGATATGCGGCTGAACGATGGATTTGAATTCGTTATACACGATTTCTACTCGGTCATATTCAAGGGAATCGTAACCCTTAACAACGTCATTAATAATAGAACGTGCGTGATCAAAATGTAAATCCTTGAAAATACCTAAATATCTGTTGGCAATTTTGTAATCATTCTTTTTAAAAAAATCACTGCCCTTTTTTCCAATACAAATTAACGTAACTTTTCCTTTTGCATTCATTTCGCCATAATTAGTTTGGATATGATGTACTGTTGATCTGATAAGATTTGAATTGAAAGCGCCGCATAACCCGCGGTCCGCAGTTATAACAATAATTGCAACATTGTTTACAGGACGGATAGTTTGAAGTGGATGAATGGAGATATCTGAAATATCGGCGAGATGGTTTAACAACTCACGCATTTTTCTTGCATAAGGTCGAGCAGCAACAACAGCATCCTGAGCGCGGCGGAGTTTTGCAGCCGCTACCATTTTCATAGCTTTTGTGATTTTCTGTGTGTTTTTTACACCACTGATGCGCTGCTTTATTTCTCGAAGTGTTGCCATGTATTAGGAAACTTTAAATGCTGCTGCAAAAACTTTTACAATTGAATGTAGATTTTTCTGTAGGTCGTCTGATAAGTCTTTTTTATCTGCAATTTCATCCATGATATCTTTATGTTTTAAACCCATTGACTCTAAAAATTCCCGTTCAAATCGCTGAACATGCTCGAGTGGAATCTCATCTAAATATCCATTTGTGCCGACAAATATGCTTACAATCTGCTTCTCGACCGTCATGGGAACGTATTGACCTTGTTTCAGTAATTCCACTAACCGTGAGCCTCGACGAAGTTGAGCTTGTGTAGCTTTATCGAGATCGGAGCCAAACTTGGCAAAAGCTTCAAGCTCCCGATATTGTGCGAGGTCCAGGCGTAACCGACCTGCCACTTTTTTCATTGCTTTAATCTGCGCGCTTCCACCGACACGAGATACAGAAATACCAACGTTGATAGCGGGGCGTACACCTGAATTAAATAAATTTGGTTCAAGATATATCTGACCATCGGTTATTGATATTACATTTGTTGGGATATAAGCCGAGACGTCGTTTGCCTGAGTTTCGATAATTGGAAGCGAAGTCAAACTTCCTGCTCCAAGCTCATCGCTTAGTTTTGAGGCACGCTCTAATAATCTTGAGTGGAGATAGAAAACATCACCAGGGTATGCTTCTCGCCCGGGTGGCCGACGGAGAAGGAGAGATACCTGACGATAAGCTTGTGCGTGTTTAGAGAGATCGTCGTAGATTACAACAGCATGTCTGCCGCTGTCGCGGAAAAATTCTCCTAAGGTGGCACCTGAATAAGGAGCGATAAATTGCAGCGGTGATGGATCGCTGGCAGTTGCCATTATTACAGTTGTATAATCCATTGCACCTTCTTCTTCTAACTTTGCCACAACTTGGGCAACGGTTGAACCTTTTTGACCAATAGCAACATAGATGCAGTACATGGGATTGATACCGAGACGTTTCGCTTCTTCAGTGTGAGTATTTTTTTGATTGATGATTGTATCAATTGCTACAGCGGTCTTTCCTGTTTGTCGGTCGCCAATTATCAGTTCACGCTGCCCTCGTCCAATGGGGATCATAGCATCGACTGCTTTGATACCAGTTTGAAGCGGCTCTTTCACGGGTTGTCGTTGAATTACACCCAGAGCTTTACGCTCGATCGGTAAATATTTGTCGGTTTTTATCGGACCACGTTCATCAATCGGTTGTCCGAGTGGATTGATAACGCGCCCAAGCATTGATTCACCGACAGGCATTGATGCAACCCTGCCAGTACGCTTAACTGCATCCCCTTCTTTGATAAGTGTGCTTTCTCCAAAAAGAATACATCCAACATTATCTTCTTCGAGATTTAACACCATCCCGAAGACACCATTTGGAAATTCGACCAGCTCGCTTGCCATGACTTTAGAAAGTCCATACACACGAGCAATTCCATCTCCAACTTGGAGGACTGTACCTACATCGTAAATATCAACGTCTTTTTCAAAACCAGAAAGTTGCTTCCGCAGTATTGCGGATATTTCGTCAGGTCTAACTTCTGCCATCAATAGATCCTTTTAATACTTAATATTTATAAATTAATTCTATCTAACATTTTCAGTTAACTTTATTTTGAGAAGTTCTAATTGGTGTTGGACACTTGCATTCCACACGGTATCTTCAAATTGGACTGAAAAACCGCCTATTAAAGATGGTTCAATAATATATTTCACCCGAACTTTTTTCTTGGTTGCACTTCCCAACTGACGAACAAGCTCTAACTCCTGTGCCGAGGTAAATTTTATCGCTGTTCGTGCTGTTACGTCGAGAATACCTAATTTTTCATCTCGAAGTTTGTTGAACTGGGCTATTATCTCTGGCAACAATGCTTCCCTATTTTTTGATGAAAGCAATGTAATAAAATTCAATGTTACATCACTGACCCTGCTCGATAATAGTTCTGAAAAAACTCGTTTTTTCTTCTCTTTGGTGATAATTGGATTTTTCAAAAAAAGATTAAAGTCAGGAGATTCTCTAATAATTTTTCCAACAAACTCAAAGTCTTTACACACAACTTCGAGTTTGTTCACCTCTTCAGCAACTCCAAAAATAGCGAGTGCATAGCGGTGTGCCGTACGAAGATTACTCATTGCTTATCAATTCTTTGGAAGTTCTTTAAGATAAGAATCAACTAACTTGCGGTGTTTTTGCTCGTCGAGTGATTCATCGAGAATTTTGCCGGCTGCCTGAATTGCAAGGTTGGCGATCTCATCCCTAAGTTGTCCCATAGCGGCTTCTTTATCACGATTAATCTCCTGCTTAGCTGATTCAATCATCTTTCGTGATTGAGAATTAGCTTTCTCGACGATATCATCCTTCAGCTTCTCGGCTAAAGAACGGCTCTCGTTGAGAATGCGTTGTCCTTCTTGTTCGGCACGTTCAAATTGCTTACGGTTTTCCTCTAAAATTCTTTCAGCTTCCATTTTTGCCTTTTCGGTGCGCTCGAGTGCATCCTTAACTGTTTGTTCACGTTTTTGCAAAGCATCGAGTAATGGTTTCCAGGCAAACCTCTTCAGAATTAAAAGAAGAAGTATGAAAGTAATTATGGTCCAGATAATTAATCCGGGATTGGGACTAAGCATAAATTATATCATTATTTGGTTGCAAGTATAATGCAAATCGCAAGTGCGAAAAAAGTAGCACCTTCGATTAATGCGGCTGCAATCAGCATTGAAGTTCGAACTTGTCCTGCGACTTCCGGTTGCCGACCGCTTGCTTCCATTGCAGCAGCAGCAAGTTTACCGATTCCGATTCCGGCGCCGATTACAGTGATCCCCGCGCCAATACCGGCGGCAAGGTATCCTAATGCGTTTGGTTCCATTCTATTTTTCCTATAAATAATTAGTAATATATTAGTGTTCAGTTTCATTATGTGTGTTTTCTTCATGAGCCGCTTGCATACCGAGACCCATGAAGAGTGATGTTAACATTGTAAATATATATGCCTGTAAAAAAGCGACAAACAGTTCCAGTAAGCTGATTCCTAGAACAAATAAAATTGGGATTGGTACGATAAACCAAGATTGGAAAACGAAAATTAGCCCGATTAATGAAATAATTACGATATGTCCACCTATCATGTTAGCGAATAAACGAATCATCAGTGCGAATGGTTTTGTAAATAACCCTAAAACCTCGATCGGAACCATGATGGGCCATAGTATCCAGTGAACACCACCGGTCAGATGTTTTAAATATTGACCTAACCCGTGGGCTCGGATTGCCGATGATTGAATCATGATGAATGCGATCAACGCCAAGGCACCAGTAACACTAACGTTACTGGTAGAAGTTGAGCCATAGGGAACTAATCCAGCTAAATTCATGATGAGGATAAAGAAGAAAGTTGTAAGAAGATAGGGCAGATATTTTATGCCATCTCTGCCCATATTGGGTTGTACAACCTCGTCGCGAATAAAGAGGATAAAAACTTCCATGAGATTGCCAAATCCGCTCGGAACGTCACGTTTAGAATTTTTTTGAGCGGCTGTTACTGCAAGAATAATTAGTATGATCGCAGCGACCCAAAGGAAAACAACATGTTTGGTTATTGATACATCGATAGTAACATCTCCGAATTGTATTGGAGCAAAATGAGGAAGATTAATGTGACCAATGAATGGTAAATCCAATTCGTTAGAATCGTAAACGTGATGTAATAATTGAGTAAACAGATTTCCACCGCTCTCGCCGTGCCCGCCAGTTTGAGCTGCGGTATGAAGTGAATCGGATACTATATTTTGAATAGATGTATCTGGATTAGTTAAGAACACTTATCTTAATTTTGATTTTTAATATTTATTTTTTTCTGAATATATATAACTTCTAACGTTAGGAACACAATATAAAAAATTCCTATGGCACCAATAAATGCTGAAATATGGAAGTTGAAAATTTTTATGAAAACAACAAGTGCAATCGCCATTAACAATAATCGAATCCCCATCCCACCAATCACAACTTTGAAAAATGTGGAAACCGATTTATCATAAGAATATTCAATTGCTGCATATCCAAGCAAGATGTTGACTGTTGTAAGAACGGCACCTACTATAACACTTTCGATAACCATTGATGTTCCGAACTTCCATAGCGGATACGCTCCCACAAATCCAATCGCTATAATCGCAATGATAATTTGTTTTGGGAACGACCAATCAATTTTCATTCTTATTTTTTCTCAATTCTAGTTACAATTTTTACAAAATTATACAGCCCAGCTCCGAGACCAAAGAAAATCGCAATGAGCATGAGCCATGGGTACGTATTGAATTCACTATCAAGCCAACGACCTATGAAAAACATTAAGACAACGGATGCCGCAAGTTGAATTCCGGAACCGAATAAAGGTCCAGCAGAGCGCAGTGCTTTTCCGTATTGTGAGAAACCTGATTCTTTAGACGCTTGTTCTGGTTTCTCCATAATACCCTTATCGCTCTTGTCCCGCGCGGGCTTCGGTTTTCAGCTCAACGAGGGTCGGCATCGGTTTTATCTCTGCCATAGCACACTTACCATCGAAAAGTGCACCTTCGTCTATTACTAACTTCGCTGCACGTATATCACCGCGAACACTTGCTTTAGATTCGAATACCAGTTTTTCTTGGGCGATGACCGTTCCTTTTATCTTGCCACCGATGGTAACATTTTTTGCTGAAACATTTCCATCCACATCACCGGAATTTCCAATAGAGACGTTTTGGGTGGCTGTAACTTCACCAATTACTCGTCCATCAATCCTTATACTGCCGGGGGTCCTTAGTTTCCCTTCGAATATCGTACCAGCAGCGATTAGGTTCAATTCAGTCCCCATTTCAGTTTTTATTGCCATAAACTTTCCTCTATTTGATATTTAGTAAATATTTATTTGGATTTTGAACAACACCGTTTTTCCATATCTCAAAGTGAAGGTGCGAGCCAGTACTTCTTTCTCCAGTATTACCAAGTAAGGCAATAATCTCGGCTCGTCTCACCACATCTCCCACATTTTTTAATATTGAATGATTGTGTTTATAAACAGTTAAATATCCCTGCTCATGGGCAATAATAACCATAAATCCATCTTCGTAAGTCCAATTTGCGAATACTACTACACCATCAGCCGAGGCGAAAACTGGTGTTCCTTGTTTGCCGGCAAAATCGACCCCATAATGCATTTGTGCAGCATCAAACTCTCTTGTTATATATCCGCGAACAGGTATCACCAAAGGCAACATACCGATATAACTCTTAACATCCTCATTTTTCTCTCCGAGAGGGAGCGAAATGAGTGATATTGGTATTTGTAATGTTGAACCATCTTCTTCTTTCGATGATAAGTGGGTCGTATCTACCTTATCAATATCGAAGATCGTATCGAACGGTGTATTCGTTATTCCACCGCTCGTCATCATTGCACTATCTTGTGATGAGATAGGTTCACCCATCACTTTTCTCATCTGAATATTATAACTGCGTAATGAAGTGAGTTCATGGACAAGTTTTTTTACTTGTTTCTGGATTTCGAAAATCTGTTTATTATATTGCTGTTCCAATACTGGATTTGAGATTGGTAAATTTGCACCTATGGGTGTGTAAATAATCAGTCCCAGGATCAGCGCTACAAGAACAACGAATATCGAAATTGCCATCAAAACAAATCCCCACCTTGTTGTCGAAAATGTTCGAGTTTTCTCAGATTTTACATCAGGGACAATAACAAATGTGTACCCGCGTTTTTCCTTTCTCTCACGAACATTACCAGAATTCATCAACTCTCTACACTATTATTTATAGCGGTAAAAATATAATGAAAATTTGAAAGAATACCAAATATTGTAAATATCGGGTCAATAGAGAAGATATTTAGACCTATTTTTCTCGAATTGATTTAATTGTTCTGAAAACATGTCTAAAACATTTTTGTTAATTTTTCCTTTAAATATTTTTTCTGATATGATTTCATCACCTATCAAACGATCAAGCAATCCTTTTTTTATTTGGATTTTTTTTGGATATAGTTCTTGTATTGCTTTGATCATCATAATACCTGTCAGTACCGGTTTAAATTTAGTACGATCGGTTACTTTGACAAAAACACCCTGACATAATTTATTTTTATGCTTTAGATTTTGGACTTTCATTGAATCGGTGATTGGTGTGAATTCAATTGGTGAGAATATCACACCTGGAAGTAATAATTTATTCAGTCTATCAGCCAATAGCGTATCGTTCAGATTTGGTCCACCGATATACTCAAACGGTTTATCTGTACCGCGGCCTTCAGAGATATTTGTTGACTCAAAAAGACATGTGCCTGGATAAACCGTTGCAGTTGAAAGCGTTTTCATATTTGGCGAAGGAGGTATCCAAGGTAATCCAGTGTCATCGTACCACATTGTTCTTTTCCACCCTTTCATCGGAATTACTGTAAGGTCGACATTCGACGGATTGATGTATCCTTCGCCAACAATCATCATAGCTATTTCACCGATTGTTAAACCGTGTCGCACGGGTATGGGAAATAAACCAATAAAAGATATTAAGGTAAGATCCATGACTGGACCTTCAATATCAATCCCGTTTATCGGATTTGGGCGATCTAATACAATGAATTTCTTTCCATACTCTGCCGCTGCCATCATCGAATACGCCATAGTGCTTGCGTACGTATAAAATCGAGCGCCGACATCTTGAATATCAAAAATTAGAACGTCGACATCAAGCAGCATTTCCAGTGAAGGTTTCCGAGTTCCCCCATACAGGGAATAAATCGGTAGGCCAGTTATCAAATCTTTTTGATTCTCTATCGTCTCTCCGGCGGGAACATCTCCTCGGATACCATGTTCAGGCGAAAACAATGATGAGATGTTAACACGCAAACGTTGAAGTGTATCTACAAGATGAATTCCGTTTGGTAGCACGCTGGTGTGATTACAAATGATCCCGACACGTTTATTGGTTAATGAATCGAGATGTTTTTCAATTAAAAGTTCAGCCCCAACTTGAACTCCCTGTGCAGACAATTGTGAAAAGAAGGTAGCAGTTATGATGCAGATAGAAAGAAAGGGCACATAAAAATCAATTTTAGTGTTCATTGAACGTGCTTTCCGAGCCAAGATGCAAATAACGATATCCACGGGTTTGTATCCTCGTTTTAATCCTGGTTGCGGAAGTTCTTGTCTCTCAAGAATATCTCTTAACCCAATTTTCGTTTCTTTCACTTAATCCAATATTGATAATCGTTGATAGATCTGAGCCATTTTCTACATTCCGAATGTAGAGAATAATCGGGCGAAAATCAACATTTGTAAGTAAATTAATCAAGTATATCTTCTAATCTTCCCCGTAATCTTAATGCCCACCATGGTAAATTCTTAAGACGTTTCAATAAAAGTAAAAATCCGACACCGAGTAGAGTTGTGAAACCAAACAGAAAACTTAAAAGCATCATTATATCGGATATTTCTTTGTTCATATCAATTCCAAAAATTAGTTTAGAAAATATTTTTAGAAAAAATAAGAAAATCAAGCACAGAATGAATTGATAGCCAGCACTATGTGTGATGAGGGTAACGTTAATTAGTCAATGAATTCGATGCAAACAAATTTGTATATTATCTAATGCAAAAAGGTGATGAATTAATTTTAGAACCAGTAAATCTATCGGGGAATGGGAAAACTGTTGCTTACTACGAGGGTTTTGTGATTTTTATTGAAAATGCAATCCCCGGTGATACTATCCGCGCAAAGGTTTGGAAGATTACTAAAAGATATGCTGAAGCGCGGGCAATCGATATCCTTACATCCTCCCCTCACCGTACCATTCATAGATGTAAACACTTCGGAATATGTGGTGGCTGTAGATGGCAAAATCTGTCGTATGAAGCACAATTAAATTTCAAACAATGCCTTGTGGAAGATGCTTTCACACATATCGGCGGATTCCAAAATCCCGATGTTCAACCCGTTATTGGATGTGATTATCCATATTTTTATAGAAATAAAATGGAATTTACATTCTCGAATTACCGTTGGCTGACATCAGAAGAAATGCATATCAATCTCGAACAAGAACCCGATGTGGTTGTTGGATTACATGTTCCACAACGCTTTGATAAAGTTTTAAATATCAAAGAATGCTATCTTCAGTCAAAGATTAGTACAGCAATCTTAAATTCAGTCAGGGAGATTGCCAGAGGATGGGGCCTCTCCGTATATTCCACTAAAATTCACGAGGGCTATCTTAGACATCTTGTTATTCGGGATGGAAAAAAAACTGGCGAGCTGATGGTGAATATTGTTACAACATATGAGTGGCAAGAAGTGATGCAAAATCTTACAAAGTTGTTAATAAAATATTTTCCAGAAATCACGACCATCGTAAACAATGTTACTTCTCGTAAATCGATGGTGGCATTCGGTGATAGCGAGAAAGTGTATCATGGATCTGGCGTAATCACCGAAAAGCTCGGAGAGTTTACGTTTCATATATCGGCGAATTCCTTTTTCCAGACGAATACTTATCAAGCTGAAAAATTGTATAATGTTGCTAAACAGCTTGCATCTCTGAAGCCTAGTGATGTGGTTTATGATCTATATAGTGGAACCGGCACCATTGCAATTTATCTTTCGGATGCAGCAGAGCGAGTAATAGGGATTGAAGTTGTTGAAAGCGCTATCCGCGATGCCGAACGAAATGCTGAAGCGAACAGAATCACGAATTGTTTCTTTTTGCAAGGCGATTTAAAAGATCATTTAACCAACGATAATTCATTGCTTCGAGAGTATCCTAAGCCAAATGTTGTTGTTGCTGATCCGCCACGCAGCGGGATGCATCCTAAGGTTATTGAAAAAATTATTAATCTTGCACCGAATAAAGTGGTGTACCTAAGCTGCAATCCAGCAACTCAAGCACGGGATGCAAAATTATTAGTTGATGGAGGATATTTCTTGCAGGTAATTCAGCCAGTAGATATGTTTCCCCACACCGATCATATTGAATCGGTGGCATTATTTACTAGAGACTTCTGAAATATTATAAAACCATACCCGTCATTCCGAACTTGTTTCGGAATCTAAGCGATTTTAGACCCTGAAATGAATTCAGGGTGACCCTTTGGGTGATTTTTCAGAAGTCTCTACTAGCTAATGGTTTTCTACCTACAAAAATAGTAGCCGTTCCGAAGGTTAAAGCTATCGATTTTGTTTGGACGAATTTTGCCTCAGTCATCATTGATAGGAAATCACCCTTGTTCGGAAATATATTAATGGAATCCGGGAGGTAACAATATGCTGATTTGTGTTTTGAGATTAACTTTCCAAGTAAAGGAAGCAGGATTCGTGTGTGAAATTTATACAGTCGCAATATGATTGGGTTTGCTGGTTTGGTCAGTTCTAAAATAACAGATACTCCCCCTGATTTTAAAACCCTGTGCATCTCTTGTAAGGAACGGAGTCTATCAGAAAAATTCCGAATGCCGAAAGCAACGATCGTCCCGTCGAAGGATTGATCATGAAAAGGTAGATTGAGAGCATCACAAGCGGTATAAGTGATAGTTTGAGGAGTTGCTTCTTTTTCAAGTTTTTGTTGAAATACATTAAACATACTAAGTGCAAAATCTGCAGCAACTATTAATTTCGGTTTATGTTTCGCAACTGCGATCGAGATATCTCCACTGCCTGCCGCGATATCTAAAATTTTACTTTCATTATTCACAGCTAACAATGAGGTGGCTTTTTTTCTCCATGCCTTATCTAATCCAAAACTAATAAGACTGTTCATTAAATCATAAGTAGGTGCAATATTATTGAACATCAATTTAATGGTTTTCGCTTCTGGGTGAGTATGAATATTGGTTTTCATATAAAATAAATTATGTTAAAATTACACAAAAAAGCAAATAATTAAGAAAACTTTGCGAGTCTACAAAAAATTTCTTGCTTTTTTGTTTTCTTTATGTTATGTTCTAAATAATTATCAAATGGGTATTAATGGAGTAAAATACGTAAAGATAATTAGTTGTGTTTATCTAATTTCAGTGGGTGTGCTTCTGGGAGGTACATCAACTAAAAATATTGTCGCATCGCGTTGTGATGAACCACCTAAACTTGATGGGTTGTTAAATGAACATGTTTGGAAATCAGCGATCCCGGTTTCAGGATTCCAGCAATATGACCCGGAGGAAGGTGCCCCTGCTACAGAAGGAACTTCTGTTCGAATTCTATATGACGATAATGCACTTTATATTGGTGTGTTTTGTTATGATTCATCCCCATCAGAAATTGTCAAACAACTTACTCGACGTGATAGATTGGTTCAAGGAGATCGATTTAGTGTAATCATTGATTCTTACCATGATCATACAACGGCTTTTCTTTTTAGTGGAAGTGTTTCAGGTGTGCAATCTGATGGAGTGCTATCTCAGGATGGATTAATATATGATATACAATGGGATGCTGTTTGGGATTTTGAAGCAAAAGTTTTATCTGAAGGGTGGTCTGCGGAATTTAAAATTCCTTTTAGTGTTTTGCGATTCTCTGAACAGGAAGGGGAATATGTTTGGGGGATAAATTTTCGCCGATATATAGCCCGTAAAAAAGAAACAGTAGAATGGGTGATGGTGCCTCGAAAAGAAACGTCTCCATTAACTATATCCTCCGTATCAAAGATGGGAAATCTTTCTGGTATCATTAATATTCAACGCCCCTTACACATCGAAATACTTCCATATCACGTTTCAAAAGTAAATTATTTATCACAACCAAAGCCATTTCGAACAGAAGGAGAATATGATCCAAAAAATTTTGGACTTGATTTAAAATATGGAGTAACACCTGACTTAACCGTGGATCTGGCAGTAAATCCAGATTTCGGTCAGGTTGAAGTTGATCAAGCTGAATTAAACCTGACTGTTTTTGAAACCTTGTATCCTGAAAAGAGACCCTTTTTCCTGGAGGGTTCACAGATTTTTTCGTTCGGAAATTCATTTGATAGAGAACAAATGCGGCTGCTATATTCACGAAGGATTGGGAGACAGCCGACCGGTTATGAAAATCTTAGTAATTACATCTCATCGGACGGTGAAACACTGATGGTAGGGGGGAACGCACGGTTTAGTAAGAAACCAGAAATCACCACTATATTAGCGGCAGGAAAATTTTCAGGCAGAATCAGCCAGAATCTTCAGTTCGGGATTCTATCAGCAGTAACCACTCGTGAGGATGCTATTATCGAAGGAATCGGGAAAGAATCTCCACCAATTATGGTAGAACCTCGTGCGAATTATAATGTTTTAAGATTAAATCAGAATTTTTATGGAACATCCTCCTACAGTTCAGTCGGTTTTATGGCAACCAGTACATTTAAACACCAGCAAACTTCTGCATTCAGTGGTGGTGTGGATTGGAGTTCGAGATTGATGGGAGGCGAGTATGGAATAGACGGCTATATCGCTGGATCGCACACCAAGCCGAATTTAGGCAGAGAGCTTAGTGGCAGCGCAGGTCGTTTAGGAGTTGGGAAATTAGGAGGCGAACATTGGTTGGCTTTCTCGGGATATGATTTTTCTTCCGAGAATTTTTCTATAAATGATTTAGGTTACTATAGCCAGCCGCGTGAACACGGCGGTTATCTTCAGATTTCATATAAAGATGACCATGCCTCGGCACCTTTTTATAGATATGGATTGACAGGACAAACTAACTATCGTTGGAATTGGAATGGCAAAAGAACACTCAATCGCATCGAGTTCGAACCGGCTTTCGAGTTCCGGAATTTTTGGTTTTTAACTTTTAATTTTTTTCATGAATTTCCAGCATTTGATGATAAGAATAAATTGAGTTATGGAGAATATGTACCTCCCGTTAATTTATATAAGCGACCACAGAGCGAACGTTTCTTAGCTACACTGCATACAGACAGCCGAAAATCTTTTATGGTTACACTACAATCCGGTTATAATTATTACGTGAATGGTGCAAGAACTTATTTCGGTGTAATGCAAACGACGATTAAACCTTTAAGTTGGATGGATTTCGTTCCCGGTTTTACATTTATGAAAACTAAAAATGAGGAAGCTTGGCTTGTTGGTGGTTATACCGACGACGGTTTTTGTTTGTTCGGGGATAGGAAAGTCGATTATTACAATTTTTCACTAAAAGGTACGATCACCTTTACACCTAAAATTGGTGTTCAATTTTTTAGTCAGGTATTTCTTTTAAAGTTGCGGTACACGAATTTTAAGAAACTTATCGGACCAGAAAATTTACCTTCACTTTCCGATTATCCAACCAACATCGATTATTTTTCCAAAGTGTTCAATGCGAACATCGTTTTCAGATGGGAGTATCTTCCCGGTAGTACATTTTTTCTGGTATGGACTCAAGCTCGGAATGGTCAAGATGGAGTTTATTCCCAACCTATAATACGAGATTTTTGGGATACTTTCCGAATCCCGATGGATAATGTGATACTTGCAAAGATTTCGTATTGGTGGAGTCTCTAAGTGGTAACGCACCAATTTTCCCGCATCTAACAATTTATAATCCCTTTCGTACAATTATTAACATTTTGTCAACCGTTCAGTCATTATAATTGTCTAATTCTCAGAAACAACAAATAAAGGGTTCCCTTGAATGACGGCTGCTGATGAGCAGCAATTAATCCTTCGTGCAAAAGAAGGAAGCCATGAAGCATTTCGTGTCCTCGTCGAGCGCTACATGAAGATTGCATATAATATCGCTTATGGTTTTGTTTGCAATCACGACGATGCCGAGGATGTAGCACAGGAAGCGTTCGTTCGTGTGTATGAATCAATCAAGACATTCCGCGGAGACGCTGCATTTAATACATGGCTGTACAGAATTGTCGCTAATCTTGCATTGAATAGATTGCGGCAGAAAAAAAAGACAAATTATCGGACTATAGAATTGATAGAAAACCAAACGATTTATTCAGTTGATAATCCTTCTGATAAATATCAGCACGATGTTCAACCCATCATCGAGAAAGCACTGCACGAGCTTCCCACACTCCAGCGTGCGGTAGTTATCCTGCGTCATCTTAACGGTCTGTCGACCAAACAGGTTAGCTCGATCCTTCGCTGTTCTGAAGGTACGGTAAAAACACATCTGTTCCGTGGTCTTAAAAAGATGCAGTCGAAAGTTAGTTTCTTAAAAGATGAAATACTATGAATAAGCATGCTGATATATTAAACCAATTATACGATTATTTGCATAAAGAAACCTCGCCTGAAAATAGCCGTAAACTTGAAAGCCATCTTGCCTCCTGCCAATCTTGTGCTGAAGAATTAGAAGAACTCAAATCGTTCATGGATGTGAGCGTTTCATGCACAACCGAACCTTGTAATGAGCGTAATCAAGAATACTGGAATAATTTTGCATTCGATGTTGAAAGAAAAATTCAAACACTCGAAATCAAATCCACCGCAGACGGACAGAAATCTCCGCTTTGGGCTAAGATAAATTCATTCTTCATATTTCACAAACGCCAAACAATTGCATATAGCAGTGTACTCGTGATTTTGATATTAGCAATGATTGTTTGGCAATTGAACATCCCGCCAACAGTTGAACAAGTTATCGAACAGCAACCAGTCGAGTTAACCGCAGTCAAGAGGTCGGGTGACAGGATTGAAGATTATCTTCGTAAGTCGAAAGTCTTGTTAGTAGGTATTACCAATATGGATGTGGAAAAAAATCAATCTGTTGATCTCGATACAGAGCGGAGAGTATCGAGAGAATTAGTCAATGAAGCAAGGTATTTGCAGCGGCAACCATTGGATATTCGTTCAGCAATATTGATAAATGATCTTGAAAAGATTCTCATCAAGCTTGCTAATATGAAAGAAGAAAATGGTTTACAGAATGTCGAGATTATTCAAGGCGGTATTCATAAAGGGAATTTATTATTCAAAATACGAATGGCAGAAACGATGTATGCGAATCATATTACAGAAGGAGACAGAAAATGAAAACTCAGAAATTTATTTTCCTGGCGGTATTAATTTGTACCCAGAATTTATTTAATCAAACTTCAAATAAATATGCATGGTGTCTTGAGCGTGAGGGGCTTATTAAAAACGAAGCGGGAAGTGAATTCCCCGATAATCAGGATGATCCAGCTTATAAAACTTACAAGGAAGGTTACAATCTTATCCTCGATGAAAGATGGGACGAAGCCCGGAAAAGATTTGCCCAGCTTATATCTAAATATCCAAAAAGCTCATTTCTCGATGATGCACACTATTGGTCTGCTTATGGATTAAAACATACAGATAGAAAAAAAGCTATTGAGGCATACAACAAATTTATTTCCAATTTTTCGGGCAGTAGTTATTATGACGATGCTGTAGCAGATCTTGCCGAGCTGAAAAAAGAGCGAACAAAGGTATCTGAAAAATTAAAAGTGAAAGGTACTGCCCAGGTTTATATCACAGAGGATGGACTTATGATCCGTGAGGGAAAGCAAGCTATGCACATTGGCGAAGATGGCATCGTTATTGGTGAAGGACCTGATAGCATGATTATAAGTAAAAATGCGATAAGCATCAGCAGTGATGGTAAGAGTTTTAGATTTGGATATGGAAATACACAGCAGTCAAAAACATTAGAGCGTGCGCTGCGAATTTATTCACGCAAAATGAACCGCGCACGTTTACCGCATATCATCACAATCCCTTCGCCTGTACCTGCTGACGATGATAATCTTGATCCTAAAACTAAACTAAAGTTGGAAGCACTCTATGCACTCGGTGATGCAAAAGAGGATGAGCAGTCATACAATACTTTAAAAGAAGTAGCTCTCGATTTTAAACAGCCGCGACCGCTGCGCGAAGCTGCTTTGTACGTCTTAGCAGATTATAAGAAATTTGATGTGTTGACTGTGTTCAGTGAGATCGTGAAAAATGATACGAGCGAAGAAATGCAAACTTATGCAATTGATTACATTAGTGAGCATGGTAAAGATAAGAATAAAACAGTGGGAATACTTATCCAACTATTCGACTCTTTACCGAGCAAGCGTACTCAGCAGCGTGAGATGATTTTTTATTCAATAGCCGATATTGGAAATGAACGAGCGATTGATTTTTTTGGAAAGGTCGCTCGCACAAGTAACGATTATCATCTAAGAGGTGAAGCAGTGTATTATCTTGGCTCGATTGGAGGTGAAAAAGCGAGAACTGTGTTGAATGAGATTTTGAAGGAGAAGTAACGTCTCGTTCCAACACGATCGAGCAAGATAGTACGATAAGCCGAGCATTTTTAACTGCCGTTTAAATGTTGCGATATTAGGATTTACAAGGAATTTACCGAGCAAAACGATTCATTAATAGAGACTTCTGAATTATTCTTTTTTGTCATGTT
>CAYYIJ010000055.1:0-16436 GCA_964471945.1 uncultured Chlorobiaceae bacterium | reverse complement strand
TTTCAGCAATGGCAGGAGGTGATCCGTGTTTGCCGCAACATACCAAAGCAGGTTTTCAGGAAATCGGAGATGAATCGCCACAAGAGAGACCATCAGAATTTGCGCTGCTGCAGAACCATCCGAATCCGTTTAATCCAACGACTGAAATTATGTACCAACTTCCAGAAGAATCGTATGTAGTTTTGAAGTTGTACGATGTATTAGGTCAGGAAATTACAACTATAGTCGATGGAATTCAGTCAGCAGGTTCCAAGCAAATAACATTTGATGGATCAGGTTTTGCGGCAGGAATTTATTTTTATCGGATGCAAGCACAGTCAATCGAAAAACAAAGTAGTACCTTCATTAAAACATGTAAGCTGCTTTTAGTCAAATAGCATTTTCATGTATTAAGGGCTCCGATTTTTTATTCTATCTATTAGAAAAATCGGAGCTCTATTTGAATTTGACTTCAATCCATCTTTCTCGTAAATTTCAAACATGGGCTTTGAAAACTCTTCAAAATCATCGAATTAAACATATCTTACCATGCTCTCGCAGATCATCGGCAATATTATCTTTATTCTCCTTCTCGTTTTCGGGAATGCTTTTTTCGTTGCAGCGGAGTTTGCAATTGTCAAAGTGCGCTCATCACAAATCCTTCAAAGAATACAAACTGGTCACAGGCGTGCGACTTTAGCTAAGCGTATAGTAGATCATCTCGACGCTTATCTTTCGGCTACTCAATTAGGAATAACATTGACAAGTTTAGGATTAGGGTGGGTAGGAGAACCGCTGCTAGCCGATATGCTGCGTCATCCGTTCGAGAGTATGGGAATAATAGGTGAAAAAACATTGCATGCTTTTTCATTTGCGATCAGTTTTGGTATCTTGACGTTTCTTCATATCACATTGGGAGAACTTGCACCTAAATCTATCGCAATCCGGCATCCTGAAGCGACTACATTAATTGTTTCTTATCCATTGCAGCTTTTTTATAGAATCTTTCAACCACTAATTTGGGCATTAAATGGTGCAGCAAATTTTCTTCTGAGACTTGTTGGAATTCCCGCAGCAAGTTCAAGTGAGTTATTGCATTCTCCGGAGGAGTTAGAAATCATCGTTACAGAAGGAGCAAAGCGCGGGACCCTAACAAAAACTGAACAAGAACTGATCTCAAGTATTTTTGAATTTTCAGACACGGCTGCTCGTGAGATAATGGTTCCCCGTACATTTATGATCGCTATCGAAGATACAATAAACAGAGATGATCTTATTCGTATCGTCCTTGAGGAGGGTTATTCTCGAATACCTATATTTCATGATACGATAGATAATATTATCGGTATTATTTATACAAAAGATTTAATTAGTTTGCTTGAACATCGGGATTTAATTGTTTTGCAAGATATTATACGACCCGCGTATTTCGTACCGGAACAGATAAAAATCAGCAAATTAATGCGAGATCTCCAGCAGCAAAAAATCCACATGGCGATTGTTGTCGATGAATTCGGGGGTACTCAAGGTATTGTAACAATGGAAGATATTCTTGAAGAAATAGTTGGTGAAATCCACGATGAGTATGATGAAGTGTTAAAAGAGGTTGATCAATCGACCGACAGCACAGCGTTGGTCGATGCACGAATCGACATTAAAGATTTCAATGAAAAATTCGATTGTGATATTCCTGAAAGTGCAGAGTATGAAACATTAAGCGGGTTCCTGTATAAATTAACCGGTAAGATTCCTGATGTGAAAGAAGAAATCAGTTACCAAAATCTTCATATCACGGTGTTAAAAAAGAGTCACAAGCGAATTAGGCAGGTGAAAGTACAAAAAATTATGGAAATCTCATAGACGCCAAATTCAACCTTATTTGATCGTTCACGATTATAAAAATCCTTGATTTTCATAAGATGCTTTCATATTTTGTAGTAACAATAATTATGAACATAGATAGATTTGTATGCCGCATTCAAACGCTTTAATCGTGTTTTCGGGGATAGGGAACATTGATAGAACAGACGTTAACGATCCTCTCTCAACTTTACCGTGGGAAGACCTCGATGCACTATATACTGCCATTATCGGGGATCTGCTACAGAATGCAACACTCTTAAGAGAAACTGATATATTTTTTTATCGCAGCAAAACGGAATTTTCGGATGATTTCATATTGTCTTTCAAGTATAAAGTAATCCTTCGCGATCTAGATGATTCACATTTGAATAATCAAATTCAGCAAGCAATCGACGACGCTTTTTTAATGAATTACCAACGAATTGTATTGGTTTTAGATAATAATCCTTATCTCACACCGAAGATGATTACCAGAGCTTATGATCAACTAGGATATGATGACGATTGTGTTGTGCTTGGACCAACGTTCGAGGGAGGTTATTATTTGATAGGAATGAAAGCAAACCACAGTAATGTTTTTAGTTATGATGATAATGATTTGTGGGAGGGGCATCGCAACCTGCTCCGACAACTTTGTAAAATTCCCGTAATGTTTTTTCTACTGAATCCTATCAATTCACTTAATTCGGGCTCCAATTTAATAAAGCTTAAAAAAACAATGGAGAAGTTAAACAAGAATAATTTTGAAATTCCCAATAAGACATTGGGAATTTTTAGAATGCTTGAAAATAAATATCGATTTCGAAAAATATTTTCATGAAATTTGGTCTCTTTGGTGGAACATTCAATCCACCACACATAGGACATTTGATTGTTATCGAAGCTGTACGTGATTCGCTCAAGTTCGATAAAATATTTTTTATACCATCTGCACAGCCACCTAATAAACAGGGAATGTTGCTCGCACCCCCGGAGATGAGGTACGAGATGACACGGTTAGCGGTACAAGGGAATTTAAATTTTCAAGTGTCCGATATTGAAATTCAGCGACAAGGACCATCCTATACGATAGATACGCTCGAAAAATTAATTGCTCTTTATCCAAAAGCAGATTTCTCTCTTATCATAGGAGCTGATAATTTGTTAGAGTTTGAAACATGGCGGGCACCCGAGGAGATAAGCAATAAAGCCGATTTGGTTGTCATGAGCAGGCCCGAATTTCCTATTCATAATATCAAAAGCAATTATTCTCGTTATGCTCAGTTTCTAAATGTCCCGCAAATCGGGATATCAAGCACAGATATTCGCAGACGTGTGAAAATGGCGCGTTCCATTCGTTATCTCGTACCTTTAACTGTTGAACAATTTATCCACCACAGAGGTCTATATAAAGAATAAATTATGAAAATCAATCGAGGGTTATCTTTTCTATTTTGTTATCTAATTCTATTCACAATGGGTTTTGGATACGTGAAAAATTCGAACACAAAAAAAACACTGCCACTTGATGACTTACCTGGTGTTTTACTAAAAACTCGTGAAAACAGTCGATATATTCAAGGGCGGGTCATCGTAAGGTTGAATGCCACTATGCCATTTGGTAAAACAGGTAATTCTTTTGGTATTCATTCGATTGATGATTTTCTGAAAAAGTATTCCATCCAATCAGTGAATAAATTGTTCCCAGATTACCTGATTGACTCAGAAGGTCGTGATGTCGACATGTCGAAATTTTTCGTTGTTCAATACACATCTCCCGAAGATGCTTTCATTGTTGCAGAAGAAATTTCTCAGCTTCCAGAAGTTCTTTATGCAGAACCTTGGTTTATTTATAATACTAATAATATAACACTCTGTCCACCTAACGATCCATATTTTACCACTCAATGGGGTTTAAAAAAAATACTTGCTGATAGTGCTTGGTGTATCACTCAAGGTGATACCTCCGTGGTAATTGGCATTATTGATACTGGAGTTCAATGGGATCACCCCGATTTGAATGCGAATATTTGGATAAATTATAAAGAATATGGCGGTGGCAAAGAGGCAAACGGAATTGACGATGATAACAACGGAAGAATTGATGATTGGCGTGGGTGGGATTTTGGTGGTGCGAATCTCAATAATCCGATTGGAGATAACGACCCAGCACCCAAATCATCTGCTGGAGACAGAGCCAAGCATGGAACACATGTGGCTGGTATCGCATCAGCAGTTACTGACAATGGTGTAGGTGTTGCTGGTATTGGCTATAAATGCAAAATCCTTCCTGTGAAGGTATCATATGACGATGACACGAATCAGGGAATATACTATGGTTTCCATGGGATATTATATTCGGTATTAATGGGGGCAAAAATAATAAATTGCAGTTGGGGTGGCGAAGGCGGTTCACATTTTGAACAAGAGGTGATTGATACTGCTGTTGCTCGCGGCGCTCTGATAGTTGCCGCTGCTGGAAATACCGGACGAAATATTTTGCAATATCCAGCCAGTTATCGCGGTGTTCTTTCGGTCGCTTCTACTTCACCCAATGATACAAAATCAGATTTTTCATCTTTTAATTCCGAGGTTGATATTTGTGCACCAGGTGAAAATATTCGGAGTACGTATTTTCCCACAACTTACGCTTATTTATACGGGACGTCAATGTCCACCCCATTCGTCGCTGGTCTGGCAGCGCTCGTAAAATCGTATATCCCCGCCCTCACTCCGATTGAAGCTGGCGAACAGGTTCGTACTTCTTGTGATGATATAAATTCTATCAATCCATCATACGCATTCTTACTTGGGAAGGGAAGAATTAATGCTCATAAAGCCCTCACGGCTTCTATGCCATCGCTGCGAATGATTTCTTATTCGATTAGTGATTCGGTTGGTGGAAATAATAATAAAATTCCACAGCCAAATGAAACAATCTCTATAACAGTATTCATCAAGAATTTTTTGATTTCAACAAGCTCTTCAACAACAATTACTCTGAGTGCTCCTAATAACCCATATGTTGAAATGCTTACTTCAAGTTATCCAATCGGGGTTGTGAACATGCAAGAAACAAGAAATAATGCTTCGTTACCTTTCCTTGTTAGGATTAAAAATAATATTCCCCCATCACAAAAAGTACAGTTCACATTAACGATCACGGATGCTGAAACGAATTATTCAGATTTTCAGATATTTTCAATTCTCGTTAATCCAACGTATTCAACACATTCCGTCAATAATGTGGAAGTTACCTTGACCAACATAGGAAGGATCGGATTCCTTGATCTAAGTAATAATCACGGTAGTGGATTTATTTATGGCGGTGGAAATCAACTTTATGAAGGTGGATTACTTGCCGGATATTCATCAAGTAAATCTATTAGCGTTGTGCGAAACGATTCTTGTTCACAATGCCAAAATGACGATTTTATGTCAACAGACATGTACAACATTATTTCGCCGGGGATTATTTCTAATGAAGATGGAAATAGTAAGTTTTCAGATGCAAGCGCTCCGTTTGTAAACAGAATTGGCTTATCGATTTCAATGTCCTCATATGCTTTTACAACTCCGACCGATAGTAATTACGTCATACTCCGATATGAGATTCAGAATGTTTCTGGAAATACGATCTCTAATTTCTATGCGGGTTTATTTTTTGATTGGGATATCCTCGGCGATCAAGTCGAGTTCTATAAGTACAATAAAACATCATTTGATACAGCAAGGGGTTTAGGATATGCGTGGAATGTTGGAATGTCAAACTCGGTGTACTGCGGTGCAAGTGTGCTCGAAGGACCTGCTAAATATCGTGCATTAATTAATAATAGTTCAATTGTTTTAAATAGGGCTGCTAAATGGTCGTGGCTAAGCGGAAATATTGTAACTACCGATTCCATTCAAGATATTCACTTTGTTGTTTCGTCGGGACCTCATACGATATTAAATGGTGATAAGCGAACATTAGGTTTTGCGATTATTGGAGGAAAAAATCTTGCCGATTTACAGAAAAGCTCGGATTCTGCACTAGCGAAATGGGATTATATTAAAACCTCGACAATCATACCGCCAACGAAACCCAGAGTATCGATCCCTATTCATCAAAATCCCGTATTTTCGAGATACGCTGATTTGTATGCAACCTCGTACGATTCACTTGCGGCTACACCACTCATGCTTTTATCTGTAAATAATCTACATCAGGATACCATAACCCTCGAAAGAATTAATTCTAATATCTTCAAAGGCAAATATGAATTTTCATCCAGTGGGGCTGTTAGTATCTCGGTGCATGCGGTTGGTATGAATGGGTTGGATACGACAGTTACTCGCGAATTCAATGTTCAATTAGTGAAACCGGGTGTGGCTTCTGTAGTTTATAGTTTAGATGGTAATGCGAGCATCCAGATACCGCCGTACGCTCTTCAAGAGGAAACTTATTTTACGGTTATCCCCGATCATAAATCAGAGATAAAATTATCAGGCAATTCTTATTCATTTGGACCAGCAAGAAATTATGATCAGCCGCTCACTCTTACATTTTTATACAATTCTTCATCTGCCTTAGACGGATTGCTTGAAGGGAAATATCTTTGTATTTACAAAATGGTTGGAAATCAATGGGATCCGATTGAGAGTTGGATTAATCCTCAATCGAAAATTATTCAGACATCTGTCACTTCTCTTGGATCATATGCTTTAGGGATAGATGAAAATAGGCTTACTAAACTTATACCAGAAGAATATACACTGAAACCTAATTTTCCAAATCCATTCAATCCTGAAACAAAGATTCAATTTACACTTCCTAATCCTGCTGCAGTGAAATTGATTGTTTACAATGTACTTGGTCAGGAAGTGAGGACACTTCTCGATGTTTCTTATCCATTGGGTTACTACGATATTAAATGGGACGGACGGAATAATGCACAGCAGGATGTTGCAGGAGGGATTTATTTTTATAGAATGACTGTAATTGATCCGCTCACAGGTAGACAAGTTTATATTAATACAAGAAAAATGATTTTACTTCGATAAGGAGAAACTGCCATGAAAAGATTTTATCAATATATTATAATTATGACTCTGAGTTGTATAACTTTCTCATGTAAAGAGAAAGTAAACGAGCTAGCACCACCCGATGCGAATCAATATATTAATCAAGGTTGGGAGGCATTTAAGAATCATGAGTACCAAACTGCACTTGATAAATTTACTGAAGCGCTTCGGATGGATTCATCGATTGTTGATGCTTATAATGGAGCTGGCTGGTCAAGTGGGAAATTGAACCTGTTGGATGAGGCTGTAAAGTATTTTTTAATCTGTAAATCCAAACCGAATTCGTCTCTTGATATTAATGCTGGTCTTTCTATTGTGTATAATGCACAAAAGAAATATAATTCTTCAATAACAGAAGCTGGGATTGTATTTCGCGGCAATCTTGATTGGGTCTTCAGCAGAGATACATCGATAAATAAATACGATCTAAGAATTGTTTTAGCGGAAAATTATTACGCCCTAGGCAGTTTTGAAATTTGTCTCGAGCAAGTTAAAATGTTAAACCTGACTTTTAGTGTTAATTATCAAACAATGGAGGGGCAAACTATCCTCGCTCACGAAATAGAGAGATTAAGGAATTTATATTAGCGCAATTCTTGATGTTCAAGCAAAAAAAGACTTGAGACTCCACAATTATTTTACTATATTCTAAATAGTTGCTGTGTGTGGATGTCGATTGTTTTAAGATACTGCATAACGAACATTAGAAAACAATTAATTGCCCCCGTAGCTCAGATTGGATAGAGCAGCGGTTTCCTAAACCGTTTGTCGGAGGTTCGAATCCTCTCGGGGGTACGCGAGAGATCGAAAATGCTGACATGGATTTAAACCTAACTGTGTTTTGTTATTTTAACCTAAACTAAAGTTCGGGGGTATTCAATACTTCAGCAATATACCGTGCTTTACATAGCTGCTTAACCAAGAAGCGGGGTCTTCTCTTAAGAACTAAGAGATAATAAAAATATAATATTAAAAACACAAATGAGATTAAGCAAATATTTTATACCGACTTTGAAAGAAATTCCCTCGGACGCACTGATCCCGAGCCACCAACTAATGTTACGAGCTGGAATGATAAGATCACTTGGAGCAGGTGTATATTCTTTCTTACCACTCGGTTATAGGATTCTCAGGAAGGTTATGGATATCATCCGGGAAGATATGGATGCAATCGGCGGACATGAGTTTCATCTGCCCGCCCTTAATCCACTTGAATTATGGGAAGAGACTGACAGAGCCAAGGATTTTGGCGATACAATGTTTCACCTGAAAAATCGTCCTCTTGTTCTTGCACCAACACATGAGGAGGTAATTTGTCAGATTGCGAAGAATCATATTAAATCATATCGAGACTTGCCGCAAATCTGGTATCAGATTCAGATGAAATTTCGGAATGAGCCGAGACCTCGATCAGGCGTGATTCGTGGTAGGCAATTTTTTATGAAAGATTCTTATACGCTTGATGCGACATGGGAAGGCCTCAATAAAGGTTATGAGCTTCATGCGGAAGCGTATAAAAATATTTTCAACAAAGCAGGTTTAAAATTTTTTATTGTTGGTGCATCCAGCGGTGCCATGGGAGGGAGTGCGTCGCAGGAATTTATGATTGAATCTGAATCTGGAGAAGACACTTGTGCGGTTTGTGATCATTGTGGATATGCTGCAAACCTTGAGGTTGCAACTTCGAATATGCCGAAAGCTCAGCATGAAAAAGAGAGCAACCAGATTCAAGAAATTCATACTCCAAATGTTGGGACAATCGATGAACTGAAAGATTTTTTAAAAGTCGATGAGCGGTTCCTTGCTAAATCGTTGGTGTATATGCAGGATAAAACTCCTGTATTGATTTTAATGATGGGAAATGATCAATTGAATGAGGCAAAACTACAGGCAGTTATAGGGGCAGATATTCGTACGTGCAGGCAAGATGAATTGTTGATGTTAACCGGCGCTGATGCTGGCTCAATCGGACCCATCGGTTTAAAGGGGTTCAGGATAATTATTGACAAACGGCTGCAGGGAGGTAACAATCTGATAAGCGGGGCAAATAAAAACGACTATCATCTCGGTAATATCGATCTTCAGCGCGATGTAAAGGTTGATGGATATTACGATCTAAGGACTATAAATGCTAATGAGCCATGTTCGAAGTGTAATTCACACTTAAGAATTGTGAATGCTATAGAGCTTGGACATATTTTCAAGTTAGGTACAAAGTACGCGGATGCTATGCATGCCTATTATCTCGATGAGGATGGAAAAGAAAAACCGATAATTATGGGAAGCTATGGTATCGGTGTCGAGCGTATCGTGGCTTGTTTCATCGAACAGAATCATGACAAAAACGGAATCATATGGAATAAGACCCTTACGCCATTTCATGCTCATCTTTTGATAGTAAATTCGAACAATGAAAAAGTAGTTAGTGTCGCTAATAATATTTACACGAAATTGCAGCAATCATTGATAGATGTGTTGTTCGATGATCGGGATAATGTAAGTCCTGGATTCAAATTTAAAGATGCGGATTTATTAGGGATACCACTCCAGATTATTGTCGGAGAGAAAAATGTTGCACATGGAAACGTGGAAATGAAGGAGCGCCGAACCAACAAGCGAGAAATTGTCGAGCTTGGCAAAGTTGTAAATTATATTGAGAAATATCTTGAAAGTTGAGATAAAAAGTTTTTTTTAACACATGCTTATGTGTAGACGATTCATCTTTGTTCATCATGTCTGAATTCATTCACCTTCATAATCATTCACATTACAGTCTCTTAGATGGCGCAGCGTCAATTCAGGGGCTTGTCAATGCAGCGGTAGAAAATAAAATGAATGCCGTTGCACTCACTGACCACGGCGTGATGTTTGGTGCAATCGAATTTTATAAAACAGCAAAGAAAGCAAATATAAAACCAGTAATAGGTTGTGAGCTTTATATTGTATTAGAAGGAACTCGATTTGATAGAGAAGTTAACTCTCAAAAAATGAAACAAGGACAAGGACGAGGAATTTATCAACACATCGTCCTCCTTGTAAAAAATCTCGAAGGATATAAGAATTTAATTAAACTCTGTAGTTATGGACATTTGGAGGGTTTTTATTACAAACCGAGGATTGATCTTGAACTTTTACAGAAATATTCAGGTGGACTTATTGCCCTTTCTGGGTGTCCGAATGGTGTTGTAGCAGAATATATAGTTCATGGTCAGATTGATAAAGCCAACAAAACAACAGGAATGTTGAAGGATATATTCAAAGATGATTTCTATCTTGAGTTGCAGAACCATTCTTTAGATAAAGAGAAACCGATACTTGAATATATGCCGCGGTTATCAAATGAATTCGGAGTCAAACTCGTTGGTACGAATGATATCCATTACATCAAAAAAGAACATGCACTTGCTCATAACGTTCTACTAATGATACCGGATGCAAGTCAATCGAATACAACCGATTATCATCAACTTAGGTATCAGACAGACCAGCTATACTTCAAATCAGCGGATGAGATGTGTAAGTTATTTCAAACTATTCCACAAGCAATTACATCAACGCTGGAAATTGGTGAAAAAGTTGAGAATCTTAATCTTGAACCGGAAAAACCGTACATGCCCGAGTTTCCCATACCAAAAGATGTCGGTGTAAGATCTCTCGATGGATATCTTGAGCGACTCGCTAATGAAGGAATGCACAAACGGTATAGCACAATCAGTCCAGAAATAGAGAAACGGCTTAAACACGAATTAACCGTTATTAATAGTATGGGTTATGCAGGTTATTTTTTAATCACGCAGGATTTTATAAATGCAGCACGGAACATGGGTATCTTTGTTGGACCCGGGCGTGGTAGTGCAGCCGGGAGCCTTGTTTCTTATTCGCTTGGTATTACTAACGTTGACCCGTTAAAATACGATCTGCTCTTTGAGCGTTTCCTCAACCCCGATCGTGTAAGTATGCCAGATATTGATATCGATTTTTCGGACAACAAGCGCGACCGAGTGATCGAATATGTGAAAAATAAATATGGCAGTGAATCTGTTTCGCAGATTATCACCTTTGGTACGCTCGCCTCGCGTGCAGTTCTAAAAGATGTCGGGCGTGTACTCGGTGTTCCACTTAACGTAATCGATTCCATCACTAAACAGATTCCCTCCATCCAAGGTAAAATAACACCGCTTGCTGAAGTGTTTGAGAGCAATCCAGAGCTTAAATGGCTGAAGGAAAGTGATGATGAAAAAATTCAGGAATTGATCCAGATATCACTTGTCCTTGAAGGATTGAACCGTAATGCTTCAACACACGCGGCAGGTGTAGTGATAGCTCCCGGTCCGATAATAGATTATGTACCGTTATACAAAACGCCGCAGACCGAAGTAATGACCCAATATAACATGATAGATCTTGAATACGCAGGTTTGCTGAAGATGGATTTTCTTGGTCTGCGGACACTTACAGTGCTTGAGAACGCTCTTAATTTAATCAAAACGAACTTAAATATCAAGATTGATATTGAAAAAATTCCTGAAGATGACCCACAGACTTTTGAGCTTTTTGGTCGTGGACAAACAATTGGTGTTTTTCAATTTGAATCATCGGGGATGCAAGATTGGCTGCGAAAACTGAAACCGACGTCAATTAGTGATTTAATTGCGATGAATGCGCTGTATCGCCCAGGACCGATGGAGATGATAGGTGATTTCATTAATCGCAAGCAGGGAAGCCGCATAGATTATATTCATCCGAAACTTGAACCTATTCTAAAGGAAACCTACGGCATTATAGTTTATCAAGAGCAAGTTATTAAAATCGCCAGCGAGGTAGCAGGATTTTCGTTAGCAAAATCTGATTTGATGCGAAGAGCAATGGGCAAAAAAGATAAAAGCTTGATGGCAAAGCAAAAATCAGAATTTAATGAAGGAGCTTTAATAAAAGGGTTTACAAAAAAAATAGCTGGTGAAATTTTCGACTTAATCGAAAAATTTGCTTCTTATGGTTTTAATAAGTCGCATAGTGTCGCCTATTCTGTTTTGGCTTACCAAACTGCTTATCTGAAAACACATTATCCTGCAGAGTTCATGGCAGCGACTATGTCGGCTGAGATTGGTGATACGGACTCCGTTGTTAAATTGATCGATGAATGCCGAAAGATGAACATCAGAGTTCTTCATCCTGATGTTAACGAAAGTAGTGTGCAATTTGTTGTAATACCGCGCGGACTTCGTTTCGGATTAAGTGCGATTAAAAATGTGGGAGTCAGAGCTGTGGAGAATATCATCAAGACACGGACGGAACACGGACGATTTGAAAATTTATTTGATTTTTGCCATCGGGTCGATTTACGTCTTGTCAATAAAAAAACGCTCGAAGGATTAATTCAGGCAGGTGCTTTTGATAGTGTAAACCTCAATCGCTCACAACTATTCGAGTGCATAGAAAAAGCGATTCAATTTGGTCAAACTTCCAAGAGCCAGATTTCGAGGGGTCAATCTTCACTATTTGAGGCAAGCCAACGGATTGGTAAGGTTGAAGCGTGCCCGCCCATGCCTAATGCAATAGCTTGGAGTGAAAGTGAAATGCTTTCAAGGGAGAAAGCAGTGCTTGGTTTTTATGTCTCAGGTCATCCACTTCGGAAGTATGAATTGGAGATCGATGCATTCGTAACTGCAAGATTTGGTAATCCAGATGCTGTAAGGTCAGGTACAACTGTTCGGGCGGCGGGAATTATTTCCACCATTAAGAAGAAAGTCGATAAAAAAGGAAACATGATGGCTTTTATTACACTTGAAGATTTTTCCGGAAAGGGTGAATGTATAATATTTTCTGATGCGTACCGACAATACCAGAATTGTTTAAAAGAAGATGCGATGGTAATGGTGATCGGGAATGGAGAGCGAAATGGTGATTCACTCCGTATTATCGTAAAAGAGGTTGTTCCTATAGATCACGTAAGAGACAAATTCACAAAAAAGGTAATCGTTTCGATAAAACTTGATAGCATAGAGGAAGAAAAAATTGCGACGTTGAGAAAGGTTTTTGAACGTTTCGAGGGAAAGTATCCTTGTTTTTTCAATGTTATAGACCCTAATAGCACAGAGCTTCATTTGTATCAATCGACAAAATTCAATGTTAGTCTCAGCGATGATTTTATTCGGGATGTGGAAAATATTTTAGGTCAATCGAGTGTGAGAATTTCACAATAAAATTTCGTATATTGACTGCCGATTTATAAACAAACTTAAAAAGGAATTGATATTGAAACCAATTATTGTTGATGATTCAAATTTTCAGACAGAAGTATTGAATTCTAATCTACCTGTGCTTGTTGATTTTTGGGCGATTTGGTGCGGTCCTTGTAAGATGATTGCGCCGGTTCTTGAAGAGGTTGCAAAAGATTATCAAGGAAAGCTGACAGTTGCCAAACTCGATGTTGATGCTAATCCAAAAACTGCAATGCAATATGGAATTCGTAGCATACCGACTTTAATGATATTTAAAGGAGGAACAATAGTTGAACAAATTGTTGGGGCGGTTCAGAAACGTCATCTTGTAGAGAAATTATCCCATCATTTATAAAGTAGGATGAAGTGATTAACTAAAAGGATTTAAGACAAAACTCTCTTTTATTAAATAATGACAACCAAGTAAATTGGGAAAATTGTCAATGTTATCGAGTATGCAAAAATTGCTATTTTTTAAGTATTATTAAATAACGCAAGTTCATAATATTTATTTATTTCAATTTTCTATGTTTTTTCTATTGCTTTTCATTTTTAAAATTTGTATAATTTGAGGAAACATTATTGTTATTAAAAGGATGTTTTCAAACCCTTCTCTATTAATTATTTTTCACTATAAAGGTACTGGTATGAAATTCTATAATAACTTTATTCTTGCTTTAGTTCTTCTTACACTTATCACTGCAACAACGTTGAATGCAAATCAATATCGTACCAGAGCAACTGGTAATTGGAATGCAAATACTACATGGTCGATTTCGATAGATGGCGGTGCCACGTGGAATAATGCAGGTGTAGGTGTTTATCCTGGTTCAGCGGTAAATACTGACACCGTGTTAATTCGCGATACATATACAGTATCACTTAATATTAATTTCACCATTGCGAAGCTTACGGTTGGTGAAGGAGTGAGTGGTACGTTAAATTTTGATGGAACAAATAGAAGTATAACAATCACAGGGAATTTAAATATTACTGCTAATGGTATATTCCAGGTTCCAGTAAATGCAACTCATACATTGAATCTGGGTGGGGACATTACGAATAATGGGATATTAAATTTTCGTGTAAATCCAAATAGGGTTTGTAATCTCACGATGAATAAATCTGGGTCACAATCGATTAATGGATCGAATGCATGTACCCTCAACGATCTGATAATATCAACATCATCAGTAACTACAGGAAGTACTGCACCTGCTGTTGGAGGTACATTTACGATAAGTGGAAATGGGAAATATATTCATACAACAGCAACAGGCATTCCCGGCGCATCAAGGAGTTTTGCTTCAACAAGTACGTATGAGATACAAAATTCTGGAATGGGTTTCTCTAACATTTCGTTTGGGAATGTCATTATCAATTTTTCAGGTGGTACAAGTTTGAGTGCAACTGGGAATTTGCAAACGATACAGGGTAATTTAACAATCCAAAGTACCGGAACTGCCGAATTTAGATTAGCGTCTTCCTCTTCACCAACGGTCAACATCACGGGGGACATTGTTTTAAGTAATGGTACGTTTGTTTTCACAAGTGGCTCTGGTACTCCGACAGTAAACGTAACAGGGAATGTTCAACTTAATGGAGGAACACTTAAACCTCAAGGCAGCACTGGAATTCCTACATTCACAGTTGCTGGAAATTGGACAAATAATGGAGGCACATTTACTTCTGGTACTGGAACAGTAACTTTTAATTCTACAACAACGGGCAAAACACTTTCCGGATCGATGATTGGCAGTAATAAATTCTACAATCTCAATTTCAATGGAATTGGTGGAGGATGGAGTTTTGGATCTTCGGCTGCGGAAGTGGGAAATGAATTTAGAATTACAAATGGTACCGTAACCGCATCAACTGAGAATCTAACTATTAGTGGCAATTGGATAAACAATGGAACATTCATTCATAATGGTGGTACCGTCACTTTTAATGGAGCGACATCGATAAGTGGTACAACCATTAATACATTCAACAATATCAACATTATTGGTACGTTGACTGCACCAAATGGTAATATGAATATTGCCGGTAATTGGAACAATCAAGGAACGTTCAACAACAATGGCGGAACCATAACACTGAATGGAACGAGCAATCAAACGATTAATGGATCGTTGTTTAACAATCTTACTATTAATAACGCAAATGGGGTAACACTCCAAACTGATGTAATAGTGAATGGAACACTTACACTTCAAAGTGGTAATATTACAACTAACACAAATAGGATTGTGCTTGGTACAAGTGGAACTGTTTCAAGGACCAGCGGACATATTATTGGTACATTTCAGAAGATGTTTTCAACAGGGGTACAAGCGATCACTTTTCCGATTGGGGTTGGGGTGAATTACTTACCTGTCGATTTATCATTTGCGAATGTGACAAATGCTGGAAGTGTTACTGTATCAACTATCGGATCTGAACATCCGAATATATCAACATCCGGGATAAATTCTTCAAAAAGTGTCAATCGATATTGGATATTGACTCCGGGAAATGGAATTAGCTTTACAAATTATGATGTTAAGTTCACATTTCTTAATCCTGATGATCTTGATATGGGGGCTACACAGGCTAATTTTTTAATACGGCGATATGATGGTGCTAATTGGTTTACTACGATCACCGGAAATAGAACATCAATGACTACTGAAGCAACAGGGTTAACCGCAATGAGTGATTTTGCTATTGGTGAATCCGGGATTAACCATTATCACGTGAGTGTTTCATCGCCGCAGATTGCCGGGACAGCATTTTTAGTAACTGTTACGGCAAAAAATAGCCTAGACCAAACTGTGACTGAAGATAACAATACCGTTGTTACAATGTCGGGTACTGGTGGTGTACAGTTTGATAGTAATGGAGATGGTACATATGGCGATAACACGAAGACATTAACAGCAGGGACATTTTCGATACAGACAAAAGATAACATTGCAGAAACAATTAATATAACAGCAACCGATGGTAACTCAAAGACTGGCACAATTGAAGGAATTGTAATAAATCCCGGTTCAGCGACACAGTTAGTATTTATCCAGCAACCAACGAATACAATAGCCGGGCAAACGATAGCGCCAGCGGTTACAGTTCAACTAAAAGATGGGTATGGAAATGATGTAGCAACGTCAGGAGTATCAGTGAGTATGGCATTATCGACTGGCACTGGAACGTTAAGTGGTACCACTCCACAGTTAACTAATTCAAATGGATTAGCAACATTCAATGATTTGAGTATAGATTTAACTGGCTCGAAGCAGTTAACAGCATCGAGCAGCGGATTGACATCGGCTGTGAGTAATTCATTTA
>CAYYIJ010000054.1:0-16466 GCA_964471945.1 uncultured Chlorobiaceae bacterium | reverse complement strand
TTCTTAATAAATACTGCTTGCTACGAATATACCAAAAAAAACGAAAAAAGCAAATCATAGAGACTTCTGAAAAATAAGATAAAAGTCATGGTGAGCCTGTCGAACCATGACAATTTACTACAATTTTACGCTTCGACAAGTAAGCCTAAGGCTTACAAGCTCCTAATGAACATGGTAATCTGTTCATTAAAATTTGAATAATTTGCAACGCTCATTTAAGTGGACTCAAGGTGACCGAGAGCTTGTGCTGTCAGTCTGAGTTTATCGAAGACTGACATGAAGAAGCTCTGTTGACTGTCACCCTTCGACAAGCTCAGGGTGACTGTTGGGCTAATGCTACTAATTAACATGGTAATTTGTTCATTACAATTTGAGTAATGGGCAACGCCCATTTAGGTGGACTCAACATGACAAAAAAGAATAATTCAGAAGTCTTTAGTAAAATGTATGAATAATTTAGAAAAATAACAAGCAATGCTTATATTAGCTATCCAGCATATTTATTTAAACTACGGACATATTAATATGAACAGAATAAAATTTACTACATATACGCTACTATCCTTCTTCCTTATTGTCTTTACGGTTTATCTCCCAGCTCAAGAGAAGAAAAGATTATCGTTCGAGCAAATCTTTAAGGCGGCTGAGCCAAAAATACTCGCCCCTTTGCCAAATATTACCGGCTGGGCTGATGACAATAACTACCTTGAGATGAAGAAAAAAGAAGGTGATGATAAACCGAAACTTTATTCAGTGAATGTGAAGACTTTGAAAGAAAAACTTCACCTGAATTTAGACCAATTTAAAACTATCGCTGATACGAGTATCAACCTCAATTCCTCCGCAGCTCACACAAAGGATTACGATAAACTCATATACATAAAAGAGAATGATTTGTATTTGCTTGATACGAAGAAAAAAGAATTCAAACAACTCACGCAAACTGCTTCAGAAGAAAAAAATCCTACCTTTTCACCCGATGGAAAACATGTTGCTTTCACACGAGATAATAATTTATTTACAATTGATGTAATTTCGGAGAAAGAATATCAATACACCAACGATGGATCGGAAGTTATTTACAATGGCTGGGCTGCGTGGTTATATTACGAAGAAATCTTCGGAAGATCATCAAACTACCGCGCTTTCTGGTGGTCTCCCGATAGCCGAACGTTAGCTTTTTATCGATTCGACGAAACAAAAGTACCAATATTTTATCTATCCAATTCAGAAGGAGTTCATGGCACGCTTGAAAAAACCCGTTATCCTAAAGCTGGAGATCCTAACCCTGAAGTGCGGCTCGGCTTGACCCAAGTCGGCAGTAATAAAATTACTTGGGCTGAGTTCGACGAAAAGTATGACCAATATTTTGGCACACCTGTCTGGACCCCCGATGGTAAACAACTTTTTGTTCAATGGATGAACCGACAACAAGATACGCTCATTATTTATTCACTCAATCTTGAAACAGGCAAGAAAAAAGAAATTTACCTGGAACATCAAACATCGTGGATCGATTGGTTCGAATCAATCGATTTCCTAAAAGGTAATAAAAGTTTCATACTTAAAAGCGATAAAGATGGCTGGAATCATCTCTACTTGTATTCAATGGACGGCATACTTAAGAACAGAATTACCGAAGGAAAATGGAGTGTATCGGATGTACTGCTTGTTGATGAAGAAAATGATCTGATATACTTTACGGCAAAGAAGGAAGCTTCAACCAGCAACGATTTATATAAAATAAAACTTGATGGTAAAGATATGACACGATTGACATATGGGGATTACACACATTCGGTAAAATTATCGCCGACAGGAAAATATTTCATAACGTCCTATTCAAACATTACAACCCCGTCAAAGATAGCAGTATACGATAACAAGGGTAAAATTATAAAAGAGTTAGGCGACAGTAAAACTAATGAGTTTGATAATTATAAAATCGCTAAACCAGAATTATTCCGTGTTTCAACCACTGATGGTTATGATTTACCAGTGTCGTGGATTTTACCTGTTGATTTTGATTCAGGTAAAAAATATCCCGTTCTTATCAGCATTTACGGTGGACCCAATTCAGCAACAGTCAATAATTCTTGGGGTGGATTGCGTTCGCAGTGGCTGGCATCGGAAGGTCTTATACAAGTTGCATGTGATCACAGAGGTTCGGGACATTTCGGGAAAGAAGGTGCCGCACTAATGCATCGAAATCTTGGAAAATGGGAAATGAATGATTACATCGAAGTTGTTAAATGGCTGCGAGCAAAACCATTTATAGATACAAACAAAATTTGCATAACTGGTGGAAGTTATGGCGGATTTGTTACTTGCTTAGCTTTAACCTATGGCGCAGATTATTTCACTCACGGTGTTGCACTGTTCTCAGTAACTGATTTTCGTCTGTATGATTCCCATTATACAGAACGGTACATGGATACACCCGATGAAAATCCTGAAGGATATAAAAACTCATCAGCGATGACATTTGCCGAAAAATACAAGGGAATGCTTCGCATCGTTCACGGTATGATGGATGACAATGTCCATATGCAAAACAGTATCCAATTTATCGACAAACTCGAAAATCTTAATAAACATTTTGAGTTTATGTTATATCCTGGGGTAAGGCATGGTTGGGGCGGACAGAAAGCAACTCATCTCCGTAATGAAACTTACCGCTTCTATTATAAATATTTATTAGAGAAAGATTTTCCCGAAAATTTATTTAAATAACGATAAAATATGGATGATATTTCTCTTAAGTTCAGCGTCCTCTGCCTTACAGCTCTGCAGATGCTTCTTCCACAGTTAAATACGTCTGAAATATAGTATCGAGCTGTGTGATGTGCAGGAGTTCCTTAACAAATTTTCCAACTCCAACTAAACGGAGGTCTCCACCTACTTTTCGTAAAGTTGTCAAGGCACAGACGATTGATCCCAGACCGCAACTGTTTATATGGACAACATGTGTCAGATCAATGACTAAATGCTTGTTCCCTGTCTCGACAAGATCTCGCACCTGAGTTCGTAATTTGTTTTGATCTACTTCACTCAGAAAATCTCCCTCAAGATAGATTATACTTATTCCATGATTTTTTTTCACGTTGGTTTTCATAATATCACCTCCAAGTGATTTGCTAATATGTTTTTTAATGTACTATAAATGTATTGATTATTTATTGAAGTTTCAAGTTTATGATTTCTTTGTTTTAGGAAAAAAATTAAGGGAGAGCGAATTTACGCAATGCCGTGTATTTTTCAGAGTAAATTCTTCCCCTAAGAACACATGTCCTAAATGTCCACCACACTTTGCACATTGTATCTCGGTACGAACACCGTCAGAATCAGGAATGCGTTTTATTGCACCTTTAATTTCATCATCGAAAGAGGCCCAACCGCAATGGGAATCGAATTTATCTTCCGAGTAATAAAGTGAGGTATTGCATTGCCGGCAAACATATGTCCCTCTCTCCTTGTGGTCGGTGAACTTGCCACTGAACGGCATTTCCGTTCCCTTATGAATGATAACCTGTTCTTCTTCGATTGTAAGTTTGTTATATTTCATTTATTGATCACTTAAAAAATTATAATAGTCTTAGTTTAGGTTTTCCACACACCTGGTATTTTCTCACTGCAAAATTTATATTTTCCTTTTACTACATAATTATTAAGGATTGTAAAACCTTGTTGCTATCAATATTCACCTTCATGTAATTCCTGCTGAATATTTTCTTCGGTTCATAAAAGAAATAAATCCACTTATAAAATTCAATATACCAATTACGAAGCAAACATTCATAACTCCAATCAATGGAATTAGAATTGCTGTAACAATCAATGCACCAATTGCAGAGCCAATCAGATCGATTCCGTACAATTGTGAAGCAACAGATGTAATCGTTCCTTTCTGAAGAAAAGATGCAATTGAAAACTCGATTCCAATTAATGCTGCTATTATAAATGTTGCCGAGAAAAAAGCGGTATGTAAAATAAAGAACGGTAGAATAATAGCATACAATCCGATGCTAAACTGAATAACAACATACATTTTGATATCAGCATCTGATACACATAACCGTACAATATCTGGAATGAAATCAAGAGCACAACCTGAATAGAAGCAGCGGCAAAGCCACCAGTAAACATTCCCACGGTTATTGGATTTAACCTCGAAAGAATGACTATTAGAACTATAATAAACACAGCTACCAAAATCCAATAATTAATCTCAAAATAACTTAACCAATGTACTTTTCACAAATAGTCGTGCATCTTGATTTATTACATTAACTTTACGGCTCAATTCACCTATTTTGGATAAAGGATAATTTTTACCGATGTTTATCAACCATGGATTTATCTCGACGTAATCAACCTTTTCAATGTTGTATTTAAGAATCTCATCTATCGTCCCGGAAATACCTCCCGATATTAACAGTACATTTTTTGGATTTGGATGCTGAACCATTGCATAGTGGACTGCCTCTTCATTCATTGAAGGATTATTTGTTGAGAAAAGAAGTCCGTTATTTTCATAGAAATTCTTTTGTTCTCCCTGTTTAGTAATAGTAAGATTTCCGTAGGGTGTATCCTTGGAATAGAGAATATCCTGATTTCTGAACAAAAATTCCCTTGTGATATTATCCGTTTTCCAAAGAGATTCTCCGATAAGCAAGACGGTTGAAAGCACAAGAATAATTATGCGAATAGCAATTTTGTTATACTTCATTAAAAAAATGAATACCACCACTCCATCGAGCACCATAAGCAGGAAAAGACTTTGGAATGTCTCGAAAAAAAATATATCAGAAAGAAACTAAAAACAAATCCACCGATGAGACTGCCCAGCGGTTCAAACGTATATACTATAGCAATAAAATTTGATTTATACTTCGTCGAGAGCGTATCAGAAAGCAGGGTAAAGGAAAAACCAGATAGAAGGCAAAAAGGAAGCATGAGCAGAAATGTTGTATACAGAATTTCCAATACACTTACCATACTTCCAACTTCAAATACGATATTTCTAAAAAAGCGAAGCATAAATATCGTCAGAGGAGGAAGTATTGCGAGAATAATTAATGTTATGCCGATACATCTTATTTTATCGTCAATCCTTACTGATAGTCTCCCGACAATAGAACCCGCGCCCGCAAGTATCATCCAATTTCCGAGAACGATTCCAATAACAAGCTCATTACCATAGAAGACCGAAAGGAACTCCCTCAATAAAATAATTTGTGTAATGATTGTTGTTATGCCAAGAGAAACAACCGCAAGAGCAAGCGACCACTCAATATGAATAAGATGTTGTTTTGAATTCATGTATGATCATCTTTGATACTTTTCACCGTTGGGATACCCGACTATCAGAATCCACTATGGCAGACGGTGAACAGGCAGAGATCTCGGAATAATCTCAACAGATTTTACACGCTAAAGACAAGCGCTTCGTAGATAAAGATGTCAGCATCTTTCCATCCATCCCACCCAATGCCTGCTTTATCTTGGGCGCAGTGTCCTAAAAATTCTTCCATTGTCCAACCGGTTTCTTTGGCAACTTGAGGAAGAAATGTTCCTGTTCTCGATCCTTTCTTTATATAAATACCGTGCCTGCCCAATTCAATTTCGTCAATAGACTTTATTACCCGCATAGGTGTAAGAACAGAAATCTCTATATCTAAATCTTTTATTTCATTTGATTCTACGGGCTGAAAACGATAATCCTCTGTTGATGCTGCAATAGTCATCTGTTGTACAACTTTGTATAAAGGTTCTGATGCTGAGAAACTTCCTATACATCCGCGAAGTTCTCCGTGTTTGTTAAGAGTTACGAATGCCCCGCAGTTTGTTTTAATATTATTAGAAAGTTTGGCAACATCCACTTCCGATATTTTTCGCTCCCTCACATATTGCACAAGAGTATTCCGAGCTATTTTCAGTAATTCTTTCTTTTCCTTTTCACTAAGATTGAATCGTGTTTGAAGTTTATTCTCTTTAGTCGATACAGCTATTGCGGAATAACCAACGACTTTAGTTTTGTCACCATATTCAGAGTCACCCGAATTTTTATATTGAATAGGCGTAAAAGAAATGTCTTCATTCCCTTGTGTCATGTACAGCAGAGTAAGCACTGAAGTCCATCCACATAAACTTGTCGACAGATTAGATATATCTTTCCTCTCATTAGCGTCCATAACTGCGAGCAGTTTTTCAGAAGAATTCGAAACAATTGCATCGTTTGTTGTTTTATCAACCTTTGCTGCATTCTCGTAGGTTGGATAATGAGAATAATCTGTGCTGATTATGAATAAATTACTAGGATTAAAATAATGCTTTAACGCACCCGCGATTTTTCTGCAAGTCTCTGAGCTTTGCGTTCCTAAGATAATAGGGACGATTTGAAAATCTTTTTTCAAAAAATATTGCAAGAAAGGCAGTTGTACTTCTAAGCTATGTTCACGTGTATGTGCATCGGTTCTGTTGGAAAAGAAATCATGCTTCTTAATTAACTGCCCGGCGATTTGCTTATTTACTTTCACTTTACCGAGAGGAGTAATATAATCTCCCTTATTATAGATTGAAGCACCTTCGAAATATAATTGGTGACTCGAAGCAAGGATAAAAATATTCTCATATTTTTTTGATGGATCAATTTGACTGAAGGCGGATGCCGCGACAATGCCAGAGAATACGTAGCCCGCGTGGGGTGAGATGATACCGATAACATTCTTGAGATTCTTTGAAGGAATTGCTTTGCTGAATAAGTCTTTCAACATCGAACGCAATTCGTCCGGAGTTGAGGGATAAAATTGCCCAGCTACTGCAGGATGGCGATCAATATTTTTTTGCTGCGATAAACAACTCGTTATGACACTTACAGCAGTCAGAATTAAAAACCATAACATATCAAAGTTTTTCATAATTCTATCCTTATGTTTATTACTAACAACCTTTAGTAAAATAAAATTTTTCCTCTCTTTTTCCAACTTGGATTGAAAAATCATTATTCATAAATTAAGACATGGAGATTTTCACGGATAATGTACGTTTCACCGAAAAATTTTTGGATAAAAAGTACGAATGGCGGCACTCAACCGAGGAGTACATTAATAACACACTTTCCCTTTTATCTTCAAGGTTGGTTTCCTCATCGGGAACCTATCATACTGCAAGTGAGGATAATCCAGGCTGGAAGTATCTTTTCTTAATCGAGCATGCTTTCGAGTCGCAATACGATGTTTTACTTAATATAATTAAAGAAGGTACCGACCTTCCCGACCGTATATTATGTATTGCTGGATCCGGAAAAAAATTTCATGGTCAAAGAAATCGTGCATGGGAAAGTCCGCCCGGAAACATTTATCTCTCAATATTCCTTGCACCTAAGCAGATAGTAACAAACTTCAGTATCGGTTTCACAATTTTATCTGCTGTCTCGGTTATTCAATCAATCGATGATATCCCTAAATTAGAGGGTAAAGCTATGGTCAAGTGGGTAAATGATATTATCATCGAGGATTCCAAAGTTAGCGGAGTAATAAGTCAAACCCATTCACAAGAAATGAAAGTGATGAGCGTAGTTTTGGGAATTGGGATCAATGTTGAAACGACACCGAAAGTTGAGCCGACCGCGTTCGTACCAAATGTAGCATCTCTGAATAAATTTGCCATAGATGATACAAACTGTCGCCGTAGCATCGTGTTTCGAAATCTCATTCGTCATTTCCACCATAATTATTTAAAACTTCTCTCCGGACAGTTTAAGGATTTGATAGACTTTTATAAAAATCGGTCAGCAGTAATCGGAAAAGAAGTTAAGATCGTTAATGAATTAACGGATCGGAATGATATTACTTCAGGCAGAGTAGTCTCTATCACAGATAATCTCGAGCTAATATTAGAAGGAGTGAAATCACCGGTTTCAAAAGGACGGTTGATACTAGAATCTTCTTAAATATTTTTTCCATCCAATAGTTTGGATAACACCCGGATATACTCTGGAGTAGTACCACAACATCCACCAATAAAAGCAACGCCGAGCTTTGACAGCGCTAAAGCATATTCGGAAAAATTTTTAATCGATGTTGGATAGACCAAACCATCACGAGTAATCTGCGGAATACCCGCGCTTGGTTTAATCCAGATCGGAAGTTTTGTTACCGACTGAAATCGATACGTAATAGAAATACAATTTTCGATGCCGGAGCCGCAGTTTGTACCGATTACATCAGCACCCGCTTCAGTTAACTCGACAGCAACACTTTCCGGGGTTTCATGGGCGATGGTAATTAATCTTTCTTTGATAAAATTGAAAGTAAACGATACTACAACAGGTAAACCGGTTTTCTTTGCTGCAGATAGAGCTATTTTTGCCTCAATAAGATTTGTCATTGTTTCAACTAATATCGCATCTACACCCTCTTCGGCAAGAACATCAACCTGTTCTGTGTACACATCCAACAACAAGTTTGTACTTTGGTGGCTGTTTATGAAAAGATCGCCGCAAGAGCCAATTGCCCCAAACACAAGTGCATGGTTTGATGCAGCTTTCCGTGATATGAGAACACCCATGCGATTTATATCTTTTAGTTTATTTTCCAGTCCATACGATTGCAACGAAAGGCGATTTGCCCGAAAAGTATTAGTGAGAATAATTTTACTACCTGATTCAATATAATTAGAGGCAACTAATTTCACCCGCTCTGGATGAGATATGTTCCAAAGGTCGGGACATTCACCAGGTTGTAATCCAATTGATTGTAGCTGAGTTCTCCATGCACCATCGAGGATTACTGGTGTTTTTTTTACAAGCTCGCTGATAATGTTATTCATAATTTATTTAATAATCTCCGCTTACTACTTTAAGTCCTATTAGAAACGCAAGTTTTGGCAGTATGCACTATTGCCAAGTGGTCTCAAACCGATTCTCTGAAATTCGATAGCCATATAACGCGCAGCTTTATTGTATCCCTCGCTTCCCGATAATCTTCCTGATAACTCTTTAATATATTTTAGTTTCATGAATATCCTTGATTACTAATGGGATGTAATGTACGGTTAATAAAATATTCTTTCAAGTTGAATTAGAAAAAATATATCCAGATATTAAATAAATCATCTCCGCAGCAAGCTGCGGAATATTAACGGCATAGCCCAGTTGCTCAGTCATTCCGAAATGTTTCTGTTTGGAATCTGAACATAAGCATTTCAGCATAACAAGGCTAAAAAGAACGAAGCAAGCTTCGGGGTATTAAACCCCAACGAAAATAAAAATTCAATTATTGATGAAAGGATATTTACTTGAGACCAACTGTACGATTTTTAAGCAATGAGCTAATAGAAAGAATCATCGCAGAGGGGCGGGATTTGATGTGCAAACTTGGTGTCGAGATTCATAACAATCACGCCCTCTCTATTCTCGCAGACAATGGAGCAAGAGTAGATAAGAATACTCAAAGAGTATATTTCACTCAATCGCTTATTGATAAAGCCCTCGCAGCAACACCGCATTCGTTTAAGTTATACGATGTTTTTGGTAATGAAGCTGTTGATTTATCTGGTTTCAATGTCAATTTTACACCTGGATCCACCGCTATAAACATTTTGGATAACACAACAAATAAATTCAGAAAGCCAACAACTCAAGATTATGTAAGATATGCAAAATTGATGTGTAAGATGAACAACATCGCTTCGCAGTCAACAGCTATGATACCTTCGGACGTACACGAGAAAATTTCCGACAGCTACCGACTTTATCTCAGTTTATTATATTGTGCTAAGCCTGTTGTTACTGGCGCGTTTACAATCGAAGCATTCGAAATTATGAAGAATTTCCAGATCGCGGTTCGCGGCTCAAAAGAAAATTTACAGAAAAAGCCGCTGACGATTTTCTCGTGTTGTCCAACATCTCCACTGAAATGGAGCGAAGTTACCTCTCAAAATCTTCTCGATTGTGCTGAGTATTCAATTCCAGTCGAATACATTGCGATGCCGCTTTCAGGATTTATGTCTCCGGTAACTCTCGTCGGAACACTTATCCAGCACACTGCGGAAACTCTGAGCGGTTTGGTGATGAGTCAGTTGATGAATCCCGGTACACCCGTTCTCTACGGCGGCTCTCCTGCGTTCTTTGATATCCGTTACGAAACAACACCAATGGGATCAATAGCGACAATGATGATAGACTGTGCCTACAATGAAATAGGAAAATATTTAGGAATTCCAACGCAGGCATACATCGGACTAAGCGATGCAAAAGCTCTCGATGCACAGGCAGGATTCGAGACTTCGCTTGGGGCTTCACTGGCTGCTCTTTCAGGCATCAACAACATTTCTGGCCCCGGCATGCTCGATTTTGAAAGTTGTTTTAGCTTAGAAAAACTTGTTGTTGATAACGAGATTTGTGGAACGGCTCTTCGACTTATCAAAGGGATAGAGCCGAAAGAAGATTTTCCTTCCCTGGCGATCTTCGAGGAACTCTTGAAAGAAAAACATTTGCTGATTTCTGATCACACCCGAAAATACTTGAGAGAAGAAGATTATTTTCCCGGAACCGTTATCAACAGAGCTAATAAATCAAGGTGGGAAGAAGAAGGAAGCACAACAGTAGGTCAGCGTGCGATGGAAGAAATTGAGGAGCATATCAAAGCGTGGCAACCTACGTGGCTTCCGGACAATGTAAAAAAAGAATTGACTATGTTAATGGGAAACGAGGTGCGTAAATATGGAATGACGAAATTACCAAGCATTGAATGATGCGAAAGATTTACAATATACCAATTGAAAGTACGATCCCCATAATTGATGCAATCCTTATCGCACAGGGAATTCCTCACCAGTCGATATCTAACGGTCGTTTGCTTCAGCTTGCTCAGCAAGCCATCGCTATTTACCGTCAGAACGCTGAGCCTATTGGGCTTCTGATGGAAATCTCAAAAGATGATTTTGAAATCATTTTCAACGGTGATGGGCAAAATAAATCTGACTCACCCGTAAAACCGATATATAATCAAGCCGATGAGTTAGCATTGTTTGCTGTAACAATCGGGGAGGAAATTTGTTCCGAGATAAAAAGATTATTTGACGAAAACGATTTTGCCATCGGCTCAATGCTCGACTCAACTGCTTCTGAGGGAACCGAAAAGGTTGCACAATCACTTGAAAATATTTATCGTCAACATCTAATAAACATTGGCAGATTCAATTCAAAGAGCGGTATTCTAAGATTTAGCCCCGGTTATTGCGGCTGGCACATTAGCGGACAACGAAAATTATTTCAGCATCTCCATCCAGAGGATATCGGAATCACACTAAACCAAAGCTTCCTGATGCAGCCGTTGAAATCTATTAGTGGTGTGTTCATATCAGGCAATAAAGAGATTTTCCGATTCGATGATACATTCTCATTCTGTCGGGATTGTGCAGCACATGATTGCAGGGAGAGAATTAGGGCAGTGGTAGAAGGAGACTTAAAAACTTAAAACAGAAACAATAATGGAATCAACATGAATTTAATAGAAAAACTTTCTGAACAACTTCAACTTGGTAACCCAAAGAATGTTGCTGACCTTACTCAACAAGCAATCAATGACAAGATTGATACGAGGACAATTCTTCATCAAGGTCTCATCACAGGTATGTCTTTTGTTGGTGAGAAGTTCAAGCAACACGAGATATTCCTCCCGGATGTTCTTCTTGCGGCAAAGGCGATGTACGCCGGCATGGATTTGCTGAAGCCACTTATGATAAAAGAAGGAATCCCGACTATCGGTAAAGTCGTAATCGGAACAGTGCAGGGTGATCTTCATGACATCGGGAAAAATCTTGTCGCCATCATATTAAGAGGTGCCGGTTTCGAGGTGTTCGATCTCGGCAACGATGTTTCCCCTGAAAAATTTCTCGACACAGCGATAAAAGAGAACGCTGATGTAATTGGGATGTCGGCACTTCTTACAACAACAATGCCCGTAATGAAAAAAACCATTGATCTTGCCAGAGAACGTGGTTTGTACGGAAGGAAAAAATTCATTGTCGGAGGAGCCCCGCTTTCTTCCGAGTATGCAAAAGAAATTGGTGCAGATGCTTACTGCTTCGATGGCATGAACGCAGTTGAAACTGTAAAAAGGGTTACGCGAATATCAAGTTGAATTTCATAATAGACTTTTCTATCTTGATATCAAGCGAGATTTATGATATCATTCCAAAAACGCTTTGCACAACAACATCCTATCATTGCCGATGGCGCAATGGGCACAATGCTATTCCAGAGGGGATTGAAACCGGGAGAATGTCCGGAACGAATGAACCTCGAACGTCCTGAAGTTTTAGAGGAAATTGCACAGCTCTATCTTGAAGCAGGTGCTGAGATTATTCAGACGAATACATTCGGCGGTTCACCTTTGAAATTGGCAATGTACTCACTTGATAGTAAAACAGAAGAAATCAACTCAAGAGCCGTGCAGGCAGTAAAAAAAGTTGTTAATGATAGAGGTTACATCTCTGCTTCATGCGGACCTACAGGAAAACTTCTTGAGCCATATGGAGATACAAATCCCGATCAGATATTCGAAGCATTTCGGCGTCAGTTAAAAGTATTAATCGAGGAAGGTGTTGATATGATCTGCATCGAAACAATGACCGACCTAACTGAAGCGACCCTTGCGATTAAAGCTGCACGCTCTGTCTCGGCATCAATCCCGATATGTTCAAGTATGACATACGATCCAACACCAAGAGGGTTCTATACAATGATGGGTGTAAGCATCGAGCAAGCTACTAAAGAACTTACCGAAGCAGGTGCAGATATCATTGGCTCGAATTGTGGTAATGGCATTGAGAATATGATAGAAATTGCAAAAGAATTTAAAGCATATACAACGCTTCCCATTATCATTCAATCAAACGCTGGATTGCCATTAATGAAAAATGGGGTTTTAATCTATCCCGAAACACCCGATTTTATGGCAAACAAGAGCAAAGAACTTGTAAAAACTGGAGTAAAAATTATTGGTGGGTGCTGTGGCACGACACCGGAGCATATCAGAGCAATTAAGAAAGCCATAGATATATATTTTTAATTTTATCGATACACGTTTTATCATTTAAAAATCTCCACAGTCCCTCCTGTGTGGAGGAAGATAATATTTTCATTCGGTGAGAATAAGCCACGTTTTGCATAATCTAAAAGTCCTGAGGCGGCTTTACCTGTATAAACATTATCTAAAACTATACCTTCTTTCTCAGCAAAAAACTTTATGGCTTGTTCACATGCTGTGGTTTTTGCACCGTATGTGCTGCCCATGTAAGAATTATCAAGTATAACGTCCTTTTTATCAATTGATACCTGAAGGAGTTTACCCGTCTCATGTGCATGCTCGAACACTTCCTTGAAAAGTTGTTCTTTCGTCTTTGCTACTCCCATTCCGATAATTTTTCCCGGCCAGCCGGTCAGCTTTTTTCCAACAATCAATCCCACCTGTGTTCCCCCAGATGATGAGGCGTGAATAATTTTACTAAACTGGATTCCCAACCTCTTTGAATCTTCAAGTATTTCAAAAAAAGCATTAACATATCCTAAAGCCCCGATTTCTGTCGATCCTCCAACTGGTAACCGATATACTTTTTTCTTTTTAGCAGATAATCTTCTTGCTAATTTATTCGCTGCCGTTTCCCATTCACTCCAATCGGCTGAATCGACAAAGTATATTTTTGCCCCGAAGAGAATCGAAAGCAATAAATTGCCGGTCGGTTTTTTGGGTTTTCGACCACCCAACACAAGATAAACTTCCAAACCATTCGCTTTGCCAGCGGCAGCAGTTATCCGACAAAAATTCGATTGCACAGCACCGACTGCAACTAAGGTTGTGGCTTTTTTTCTTAATGCATCAGCAATTAAAAAATCAAGCTTCCGGGTTTTATTGCCTCCAAATCCAAATCCCGTCAGATCATCCCGTTTGCAGTAAATGTTTCGCGATAACTCGGCAGATATATTTTTAAGCTTGTGCAGCGGAGTTGGAAGAAGTGATAAAGATATTTTAGGAAATTTGAGGAGAATTTCTTTGCCCGTTTTCATTAAACTACTCGATCGCTTCGATACATTTTGAAACCTCTGAAATATTCATGATTAGTTGTCATGTTGAGCGGAGCGAAACATCTTAGCTTGTAAAAACGAGAAAGATTCTTCACTTCGTTCAGAATGACATAATGATGAAAAAAGTTTTTCAGAAGTTTCATTTTATAAAAGGTGTAATATCCTCATCGTGAAAATTTGATTCCACGTAAATTATTTGTGTCGTGGATATTTCTTTGACTACTTTCAAAACGCCGTTATCAACTTTATTAGAGTGTCTTTCTCCTTTTATCGGAGCGATCTTAGATTTTTTATAGAATAACTTCTTATCTTTATCGTCGAAAAAAGTGATTTGAGCAGTCGTATTACTACCTTTTTCAATTGATATCGGTAGAATGTAAATCGATGAAAATGTTATTCCATCAAATAAATCTTCCCAGACGGGGAATCCATTTTGCAATCCTAATTTCCCACGAACATATTTTATATTGCTAATGTACGGCAGATAATTTTCTTTCTTAAAGATTTCAGGAAAATGAAAAACTTTATAGTCAACCTTATTGAGGATAACTCGAGCGAGTTTGTTAGAAAGCGTTTGTTCTTCAGATGTCCCGCCATCGTTCACAATCGAAATGTATAATCCTCCACGAGCAATCTTGATTTGGTGAGGTGACTGTGAATAAAATTGTTCTATTGAGTCTGGGACTGCACGACTGTGTCGAGATATTGAATATATTCCAAACGCAGCTTCTTCATTTTTCATCTGATAAATCTCGATTCTAAAAGGATAGCCATGCCATATTAGCTCCTGAACAAGCACTTTCTTGAAACCATACTCAAAGTATAAATCAGCACCGCCATTGATATATCCGTAGAGAGCCGTGCCTTCAAAGTATTCCGTGCGTGTTATCTGTCCGTCCGGAATATCGGATATTTTTATTTCAGGAATAACGGCTTGTGCGATTGCCAACTGAATCGAGAAGAGATAGAATAAAACTGTCGAATAAATTATTCTCATGGTAATTCTATTTTCGTTAAATCAATCTTATCGAGGTCGGCTACTCCAAGGTGAAGTTTCTGTGCTAACTCTAAAAAGATTCTCCCTTTTGGAGATTCTTCTTTCTGGATATTTTCTTCGATTCGCTTTTTCAGAATAATATCGTAGCCGATTCTATCCACCGCAACAGGATCGGTGCCGATAAGAATGGTTTTATATTCGGTTATAAATTCTGCATTTGCCGCAGGACCTCCATTATAACACCCTTTGATTCCGTCAACGATATTCAAAACAACTTTATCTCGAAGTGGCGGAAAAGCACAAACCTCGGCAGTCGTTTCTGACCACAATTGTTTGTGGAGCCGTCCAGTGTTTGAGACACTGCCGTAGGCAAGATTTTTCAAACATATTGTTATTGATGAACCGGCATTCTTCAAAATTGGTACATTGATAATCTTATCAACTTGCTGGGTAACGATTTTTGAGAAATATGAATATTTTCCTTCGTTGATCATGTAGGGAAGAGTTTCTTCATCGTACTTATCTTCAACGTCAGCCCAGTAGTACCAGTTTGTATCTATCATCTCTTCGCTGTACAATTTCCCTGTACTGTCGTAATATGAACCTTTGCTATCTTTTTGCTCAGTGCCGATAATTCTTATTCCCGGAAAATTATTTTCTGTAAATCCCGTTTCATGCAGTTGATATTCTCGTCTGTCCCAAATGACGATGTTTTTCTTTGGGATGCCCACCTCTTCCAATTGTTGGATAATTGCTTTTACAATTTCTATGCTTGTCGATAGTTGCACACCTGCGACAGGATTGACTTTGAGTCCAATAATGTCTGCTGTATCAACGAACATTCTCCAAGCTGCTATAACATCTTTCGCACCCGTCAGGGTCAGCAATCCTTTAGTTAACATCTCGTCAATTGCAGTTTGCTGAAACCTGTTTTCCATGATGCATTTATCGTGATGAACCTGAACGACTTTGCCTGGATATTTGCCGGGCATCGACGCAGAATTGCGAGGATATTTTTGTGCCTCCTTTATATTTGTTGCTGGTTTTTCCGGCGGTGTATTCTGTGAGAAAGCTAAATGGATCGGCAGTGCAACAATTACGATTATTGTAACTAATACTTTGTAAAAACTTTTAAGAGCAAACATATATCCATCCTTTTTGAATTAAATGTAATGAAATGAAGATAAGGAAATACTTTTTGAAAACAAATATGGCTGACAGGTGGAGATCCTTTTCAAGAAGGACTCCCCCGAAGGAATCAACGAACAACAATTAATTTTTTCATATCAGTAAATTTTCCAGCGGATAACCGATACAAATATACACCGCTGGGCATTCCTCTTGCATCCCATATCACTGATTTGAATCCTGCATCTT
>CAYYIJ010000053.1:0-16715 GCA_964471945.1 uncultured Chlorobiaceae bacterium | reverse complement strand
TTATCAGCTACGGGTACCCGCCGAACTAAGTCTTGCAACTGTAAGATTTCCTCTTTTCCTAAAACATGATTAAGGTTTGGTGTGTATAAACTCGTTGTTGATTTTACAATTTCAAGTTCCTCTTTCTCGGATGGATAATCGAGCCATAAATTGAACATGAAACGATCGAGCTGTGCTTCCGGCAATGGATACGTTCCTTCCTGTTCAATCGGATTTTGTGTTGCAAGAACAAAAAACGGTTCTTCAAGAATATACTTCTGTCCAGCAGCGGTTACATGATGCTCCTGCATAGCCTCGAGCAGAGCCGCTTGTGTTTTGGGTGGAGTTCGATTGATTTCATCGGCTAAAATGATGTTAGCAAATACCGGACCTTTCACAAATTTGAAAGACTTCAGCCCGGTTGCACGATCGTCTTCAATTATTTCTGTACCCGTTATATCACTTGGCATCAGATCGGGTGTGAATTGTATACGGTTGAATTTCAAATCCATTACTTCGGCAAGGGTTTTTATTAAGAGCGTTTTAGCTAAACCTGGAACACCTATCAGTAAACAGTGTCCCCTAGCAAGCAGCGAAATTAATAATTGATCGATTATTTCTTCCTGACCTATGATTACTTTAGCAATTTCTTTTCTCATTGCTTCAAAGCTCTCCCTCAATGATTGGACAGCTTCTACATCATTCATTTCACGTACCATTTGATGTGCTTTCAATATTATTTATTCACTCCTATAAGCGTATATCACAATAAATTTCTGTTCGCAGTTGTTTGATCCATTTCTGGTATTCATTATTCCGTTTATACCCTGTAGCAAGCTGCTCAAGCCGATTCCAGTCATCTGATAAACTCATTGGATGTTCAGGAATTCTCTTCTTTAAATATATTATTTGATAACCTCGTGTTTTATCCGAGATATATTCCACAGGGTCGCTGACATCCCCATCTTTCAAACCTTTAATTGCATCCTTTAGCGCTGGTTCAATTTGCGTAATAGGTACACGACCTAAAAAACCACCTAGTGAAGCCGATTCTTTATCATCCGAATAACGTTTAGCAATTTCAGTAAATTTTGCGCCCACGGCAATACTGTCCTTCAGGGTTTTCAAGAATGCTATGGTCGAATCATTTTCCGAAGCATCCCGTTTGAACTTCAACAAAATATGTCTTGGATTAACCTGCTCTCCTCTTCTTTCAAGAAGCTGGATGATATGGAATCCAAGAGGCGTTTCAACAATATCTGATATCATATTTAATTTTAGTGAAAATACAGCTTCTTCAAATTCAGTAAAAAATTCCCCACGTCTAACGAAACCTAAATCTCCTCCCATTGATTTAGTTCCTGGATCCTCAGAGTATCTCCGAGCAAAATCTGCAAAGTCGCCCCCTGCTTTAATAGAATCCAAAATCTTGTGAGCTTGTTGTTTTAGAATTTGTTTTGCAGATTCACTTAACTTGGGCTGTTTAAAAATATAAAAAATTTCTACTTCTTCGGGAATAATGGGTAAGCTATCTTTATACATCGAAAAAAAATCTTCAATTTCACGGCGTGAAGCGATAATATTCATTTTCTTTAACTCCCAAAGCTTCGCTGTTAAAATTTGCTTTCTCATTCCGTCCCGATATTCTCTTTTCAATTTTGCTATCGACATCCCGAACGCTTCTTCAACCCTTTTCTCTGATCCAAGCTGTTGAATACGTTGAGCGATCTGGGCATCTAATTCATTGTTCACTTCATCATCTGAGACTGACAGCACTGTGTCTTCTAATGCTTTCGAGAGAATTAGCTTCTCATTTATTAACGCATCAAGTACTTGCTCCCTAAGTCCTGGCGTGTTCGGTTCAACTCGATTGGTGAATGTGTATAATTCTATCTGCGCGTTCAGATCGGAGAGAAGAATTGGTTCCCTCCCCACAACAGCAACAACTCGATCAACAATTCGGTGTTGTGTAAATATCGAATAAGGTAAAAGATTTATTATTAAGGCGAGAATTATTATTAATGTTTTATTCATATAAATGAGTCGCATTCGTATCTGTAATCATTACTTCAGGGATCAAAATTTCGATTTTATACCGTTGATGAAGATCGTTAATAATTTGTTTATATTTTTTTCTTCGTTCCTCTAAAAGAACCCGTTCACGGATTTCATCACGCACGATCTCGAATTCGGCACTATCTCCGCGCTTTTTCTTATCAAGCGGTTGGAGAACACAGTATCCGATCGAGGTTTTCACCGGAAAGGATACTTCGTTTGCATTTAGCGTAACTGCAACCTTCCATAGTTCCTGCGGATTGAGAGCTTGTCGTGTGAAAAATTCATTTTTTGTATTATAAAGCAAACTTGCTCGGGATATCGAATCACTTTGTACATTAATTAACGCATCATGCCATGTTGCACCCCGTGAAATCTTTGCAGCGAACATACTTGCTTGTTCACGAGTATTAAAAATCACGAGATTCATTTTTATTATATCCTCCCTGATCAAAAACTCAGTTCGATGAGCTTCAAAATATTGCACCAATAGACTATCGTTGAGATTAATAGTATCACCGTACACGGATTGATCGATAAAGCGTTGGGTAGCGAGCTGCCGGCGCGCATCTCGAATTTGCATCTGATATTGCTCATCATTCTCTACACCTCTTCTGCTTGCCTCCTGGAATAGCAACTCCTTGTTAATCCAATTTTTTACATAGGTGTTAAGTCGATTCTGAAACGATTCTTGAGTCGTATCAATATCAGCTTTTGCTTCTTCGAGAGTTAGAACCGCATCTCCGACACGGGCGATGATTGTTACTTCTGTTGATTTCCGACAGGAAACAAACATAATCGACAATAAACAAAGTGCAATGCATATAACATTATTCATTAACAGGTGGTGCCGAGCTGAAAGCTTTTGGCAGAACTTCTTTATATTGTTTAACTGGATGATGTAATTTAACATTGTCAAGCCACCGGCGCTCGAGTTGTTTTGCGAAATATTCTTGGTACGAGTTCGAGACTTCAGCTCCTGCCTCCTCAAACGTTTTCTGACGTGCGGGTTCTTTTGCATTCAGTTTAATAATAACATAAATATTATCTTCCGTCTGATACGGCTCTGATATTGTTCCAACAGTCAGTGTTGACGCATATTTTGTTAACGCATCAGTTTCAACCGGTTGTAATCCCCTGCTCCCATCAGGAAATTTCGGTGGAGGTACCTCTTGATACTGATTTAGAAAATGTGCGAAATCAATTCCCTGTTTGATCGAATCGTATACGAAGTAAGCTGATGTATCAGTTTCCATCATAAGTACGCTGATGTTTACACGTTCGGGAAACATAAATTTGTTTAAATTCTCGTTATAGTAATCTTTCAGTGTAGAGTCAGAAACGGTAGTTTGATTCCATACCTCAATTTGTTCTACTTTATAAAGTAGAATACCATCAATGTATTCTTTCATAAGTGAAGCAAATTTTGGATTTCTTTGCTCTAAGCCGATCGATTTTGTTTCGAGAAGAAATCCTTCCGCGATACGATTAAAGCGGGGTTTTAATTCACTTGAACGCAGTACGATATTCCGATACTCTGGTTTACTATCAAGAATATGAATAACTGTATCTAACATAATTGCCCTGCCGCTAATGTTGAATATTGCGCGCATCTTTAATTCTTGAGGCACATCATCAGCCCAGGCACTATCACCTATACGTTTTGTCGAATCAAGATGAATAATAAAATCGTCGAAAACATTTTCAGCGAAATTAAATTGATAATCCATTTTTAACTGGGCAATGTAACCTCGATAATCCTCGTTATATCGTTGCTGTTGATATGTTTTTCTCAGTTCATCACGCATTTCCGAAAATGACTGCATTGGTCTTGCACTATCACAACGTATAATATGGTATCCAAATGGTGTGCGAACGATATTGGAAATTTCACCTACCTTAAGTTTGAATGCAATTTCGTCAAACGGCTGTACAAATCGACGCCGCGCAAACCATCCAAGATCACCGCCCTGAGGTGCGCTGCCGCCATCCTCAGAATATTTCACAGCAAGTTTATAAAAATCCGAACCCTTCATCAAACTATCATGTAAATTTCTTATGCGGGATAACGCCGCCGCTGTATCCGCCGAATCGGTTGCCGAAACTTGAAAACGCGTCATTATATGACTTACCCGAATCGTACCACGTACTGGCTGGCGATCATTTACTTTTATTATATGATAACCAAATGCAGAACGTGCCGGAGTAGAACTTATTTCACCTTTCTTCATAGTAAATACTGCATTTTCGAACGGACCCACCATCTGACCACCCGTAAAATAATAGAGATCCCCTGTATTAGATTTTGCCGAAGGATCTTCCGAGAAGAGAATTACAAGTGAATCAAAATTTTCACCAGCTTTTGCTCGAAGTATAATATCCATCGCCTTAACATAAGCATTTGTTGTATCTTCTGGCGTAGCATCCGGATTTAATTTAAGTAAAATATGCTGTGCGCGAAATTCTTCCATTCGACGATCGTATAATTGTCGGACACCTGGTTCCGTAATTTCTCTTTCAATCAAATAGGTAGAAGCGAGACTTGCCCGATATTCACGAAGCTCCTGAACAATATCTGAGTCATTAATTAAGTTACGGTCGTAAGCATCTTGGAGTTTAAGCTTATAGTTTGTAAGCAAATCCAAAAAACGCTCACGTTCTTCTAACGTACTTTTCTGCGCCGCACCCCATCCGCCACTATTTCTGGTAAAAAAGGTTTCATATTCGGAGACAGTCACTTTATTGTTGCCAACTTCTAAAACGACCTTATCTCCGATGTTGGGAGCGCATCCCCCAAGAATTAATAAAAATGATAGAATAATGATAATCCCGTCAAGTATTCTCATGTTTGTAAATCCTTTCATTTGAGATGATTATGGTTGGATTCTACGATTTTTTAATGTATAAAAATAGGTAAAATTTTTGAAAGAATCAAAATTATTGTTTTATGTTTTCTATTTTCGAGTAATCAAGCTCTGAGCCAAGCAGGCTGTGTGGTATCAGATAAACAATGAGTGTCAGTATGCAAGCGGCTAATACCCACTTCATAGGATTTTTAGATCTCTTATAGGCGATTGCTGCAATTACCCACATAAGAACCATGACCGCAGTTTTGTTGTCGGTAAGATCTGTACCGAATGGCCAACCAGTCCAATATGCTCCGAAGGCAAACTTCTGTACAATAGGTCCAAAAACCAATCCACCCATAGTAAGTAATCCTATTGTCCAGATAATTAAAAAATTTATTTTGTGTGATTTTGAAAAATACTCGAGTCCTGCACGTGTAGAAACTACTAAACCCATGAACATCAATACTACGTGAGTGATAAGAATTGCCGCTGGAACATCTCCACGAAACCTTATAATTACAAAATTTTTCTCAGGCAACATTATTAGTTTACTTTCATCCTGTAGTATTATTCGATATGCCAATTTACCTGCTGGCGGTTGATGTGGCAGCTCTGCATAAAGTTTTCCTTCACGATATATCATTGGTATTTTCAACCACTCATCAGCAGTTTTATACCTTTTCCATTCTAACTGCCCTACAATAGTTTCATCGTTTGTTTCAATCGTGACAAGATGGTTGTTTTCTCCAGCATGAGATCTATCTAATTGGTATTTAATTGTTTGCCCCTTCAGCTCAAGCTTACCATTAATCGGATAAGTTGGACCGGTGTGGCGTTGATATAAACCTGCACATATAGTAATTATACAAGCAAGAATCCAGAATATAAAAGATCGTTTCATGTTTACCCTGTTAAAAAATTATTAGAATATCTTATTATGTGAAAAATGTTTGAATTATCAAAGTATTTCTGTAATTTATTCCTGCTGCAATCATTATCCAAGCAATATTCTCACGAATAGGAGTTAATGATATGAAAGAAGATCTTTTAAATAAAGTAATAATCGTTACTGGTGCATCGAGCGGTATCGGGCAAGCAACGGCATTGATGGCTATCGAACGCGGCGCCAAAGTTTCACTTATTGCTAGGAACGAGAAAGCCGTCAAAGCTCAGTGCTCACCGCTCGCTACGGATTCCTATGAAATACTTTCTGCCGATCTCACGAAAGATGAAGATCGAAAACGTATTATCGAACAAACCATCAAGCAATTCGGTGGTATCGATGTACTTGTTAACGCTGCGGGTGTAATCGGCAGCGGTACGATTGAAAATACTACGCTTAATAATTGGGATAAAATGATGAACATAAATCTACGCTCGCTATTTCGTTTGACGCAACTAGCACTTCCTTCCATAATAGAAAGAAAAGGAAACATAGTAAATGTATCAAGTGTAACTGGGGTACGTGCGTTTCCCAATGTTCTCGCATACTGCGTAAGTAAAGCGGGGGTTAATCAACTAACACATTGTGCAGCACTTGAGTTAGGACCAAAAGGTGTCCGCATTAACGCAGTTGATCCGGGAGTAGTTCTGACAAATCTTCATCGAAACAGCGGAATGCAGGAAGATGTTTACCAGAAATTTCTTGAACATAGTAAAACCACTCATCCTATCGGCCGTGTTGGTAAACCCGAAGAAGTTGCTGAGCTTATACTTTTTCTTGCTTCTGATCGTGCCGGATGGATTACTGGCGGAAGCTTTAGTATCGATGGTGGAAGAGCACAGACGTGTGCAAGATAAAACGCAGTTATGAGTGAATCAATCATAAAGGAAAAATCATTTAAATTTGCAGTCAAGGTTGTTCGGCTGACAAATTCTCTACAAGAGAAAAAAGAATTTGTTCTCTCAAAACAATTAATGCGTTCAGGTACATCAATCGGAGCGAATATCCGTGAAGCGTTAAATGCAGAATCAAATCGTTTAGAACAAGGCGACTTCCAAACAATAAAGAATGATGCGGAAGAAATATTGAAAATCATCAAAAGTATTATCTTAACAACTAAATCAAAAATTAAGCACAAAAGATAAACCCCAACTCATAACTCATAACTAATAACTTTATTAACATGAAATCAAAACTCTCCTTATCGACTAAATCAATTCATGGAAACCATCTGCACGCGTTCAAAGGTCCGGTAACATTTCCGATTTTTCAAACAAGCACGTACCGATTCGATAGCTCGGAGGACGCTATCCGCTATGCTCAAGGCGATCCAACAGTGCTCGTCTATACCCGCTACCATAATCCGACGATTAACGAAGTTGAAGACCGTATAGCTTTGATGGAAGAGGGAGAAGCTGCAGCGTTGTTTTCATCGGGAATGGCAGCAATATCGACAACAATTTTAACTCTTTGCAAAAGCGGCGATGAGATTGTAAGCACACCCGCGCTTTATGGAGGGACATACAGATTTTTCCGCGACACTCTGCCTCATTACAAAATCGCTGTAATATATGTCGATCCTTTATCGCTGGAAGATTTATCGTATCTCATCACACCGAAGACAAAAGTTGTCTATCTGGAAACGCCAACCAATCCGACACTAAGTTTAGTCGATATTGAAAAACTTGTGGCACTTACACGAAGATTGGAAAAGGAATTCGGAAAGAAAATAAGCATCGTTATAGATAATACATTTGCCACAATTCTCAACCAACAACCGTTCAGGTTCGGAGTGGATGTTATCGTTGAAAGCTCGACAAAATATCTCGGCGGTCATGCCGATTTGATGGGTGGTGTCGTCATTGGCACGAAAAAATTTATTCATAAAGTGAAAGAACTTGCAAAGCATCTTGGCGGTTGTGCCGACCCGTTTGCAGCATTTCTGTTGGATAGAAGTTTAAAGACTTTCGAGCTTCGCGTTCAACGACAGAACGAAAATGCACTTGCGCTCGCACGCGCGCTTGAGAAACATCCTAAAGTATTACGGGTAATTTATCCAGGACTTCCTTCGCATCCACAGCATAAACTTGCAAAGAAACAGATGTCAGGTTTCGGCGGGATGGTTACAATTGAAGTGAAAGGTGGCGTAAAGGGTGCTGTTAAGGTTTGCGACTCTCTGAAAGTAGCAGTTAATGCGATGTCGCTTGGCGGAGTTGAGACACTTGTTTGTATACCTATCTATTCCTCGCACGTAAACATGAGTAAAGAAGAATTATCAAAGCACGGAGTTACACCGGGAATGATTCGGATTTCTGTCGGCGTAGAAGGGATAAAGGATTTGATTGCAGATTTTAAGCAGGCGCTCGCTCGGACATAATTGTAATTAAGATTCACGTTGTTCATGAGTTCTGAATCGTAGATTTTTACACTCTACGTTTATATTGTCATCACCGAGCTTTTCAAGAATCTTATGCTAACCATTTATCAAATTCATCAATACCTTTTCGGTTAGAATTCTCTTTATCTATTTCCCACTGAATTGGATTGTTGTGAATATATTCCTGAATTATCTGTAATGATTTTTCGTTGCGAATAATATGATCGTAATAACTGCGTTGCCAAACCGATATGCCAGGTGTCTTTCGTATCTCGTTAATACGTTTTGTTGATTGGTATAAGAAATACGCAACGATATTCCACCATGTCGGTTTCTTGCAGGGGCAGGGTTTCCCTGCCCCGTTGTTATTGGGGCGACGCGATGTCGCCCCTACAATATCATCGATAATAACAATTATTCCATGAACATGGTTAGGCATTATCACAAATTCATCCAACATGATTGAACGATCTCTCCATATCGCTTCATCTGCATCGTACCATCAATAATCTGACCAAATAATTCTTCTCGATCCTTTGTACAAATCGTGACAAAATATGAACCGTCGAGCGAATAATCATACTCCTTCAGTCGAATCGGCTTTCTTCTCTTGATTAGCTGATTTGTGGATTGAACAATCATTAGAAATTACAATATTATTCTCCGAGACAATGATTCAATGATGCAATGTTTAAATATCTCAATTCTTCAATCCTAAAATTGATTGATACCCGGGCAAATCCAAAAATCCATGACCACTGACGTTAAACGCAATAACTTTTTTCTCACCGGACTCTTTACACTTCAACGCTTCATCGATCGCACAGCAAACTGAATAAGCAGATTCAGGTGCAGGCAGCCATCCTTCAGCTTCGATGAACATCTTTGTGTTTTCAAAAACGTGCTTTTCGTCTTTGGGATACGCAACTGTATCTATATAACCTTTGTGCCTAAGCAAACTTAAAATAGGGGAACTGCCGTGGTATCGAAGTCCATCACCTTTTATCGGCTCCATATCCGTTTTATGTCCGAGTGTGCACATCTTTAGCATCGGTGTCATCTCTGCGTAATCAGCAAAATCGTACTCATATTTCCCTTGAAGGTTCGGTGCAACCTGACTTTGTGCTGCTATGAATTTTATTTTCTTGCCTTTCTTCAACCTATCACCCAAAAATGGAATTGCAAATCCGCCAAAGTTCGATCCACCCCCGAGACACGAGATAACAACATCGGGATAGTCATCGAATTTCTCGAATTGTTTCTGCGATTCCAATCCAATTATAGTTTGATGCATGAGAACATGATTCAATACAGAACCAAGCGCATAAGTAGCTTTCGGGTCTTTCTGTGAATCTTCTAATCCTTCTGAGATTGCAATTCCAAGCGAACCATTGTGGTTTGGATTTTTCGAGTAAAGAGTTTTACCAAAATCAGTATTCGGACTCGGTGAAGCATGAACCTCGGCGCCGAATAGTTTCATCAAATACAATCTATCTTTCTTCCAATTATACACGCTACGAACCCAATAAACCGTACATTTCAAACCAGCTATTGCTGCCGCATAAGAAAGTGCGGTTCCCCATTGACCTGCACCAGTCTCAGTAGTAACACGCTCGAATCCTTGCTGTTTTGCATACCAGCATTGTGCAAGAGCAGTGTTCACCTTATGGCTTCCAGTTGGACTGAAAAATTCACTCTTGTAATACAACTTTGCAGGAGTTCCGAGTCTCTTCTCAAGATTCGTTGCTCTAAAAAGCGGCCGAGGTCTTCCGGCTTTTAAAAATAAATCCATTATACCTCCCGGAATGTCTATCCAATTTTCTTGAGAGAATTCCTGTTTTAGACATTCACCGATCATAAGATTGGGCAAGTTTTGTATTCTTGATGGACCTTCTTTCGGGTCTTGTGGTGGTGGTAAAGGTTCTGGTAAATCTGGTATAATGTTATACCACTGGGTTGGTAAATCTTTTTCTGTTAGGTTCACCATGGATTTCATTATTTGTTTCCTTCATTTGGTTATGAGAAAGTATTTAATATTTTCATTCATTACATTAATTATTCAATGATCAATAGACTTCTGAAATATTATAAAACCATACCCGTCATTCCGAACTCCCACCTGCTGCGGGCAGGTGTTTCGGAATCTAAGCGATTTTAGACCCTGAAATGAATTCAGGGTGACCCTTTGGGTGATTTTTCAGAAGTCTCATCAATTTATTTTGTTGCTTTGACGACTATTAATGTAATATCGTCAAATTGTGAAACACCTTTAGTAAACAGTTTGATCTCATCAATGATATGCTGGACAATGGCATCGGCAGAAGCTGTAGCAAACGATTCAACGACATTTATCAACCGCTCTGTTCCAAAAAACTCTTGTGTAATATTTTGTGCATCATCAACACCATCGCTGTATATTATAAGACAATCATTTGGCTGCATCGTTATTGTCCGCTCTTCGCAACGAAGATTGTCTGTAATATTTAGAGCCATGCCTTGTATAGTTAGCATCTCGGCTTTCTTCGAATCGCAATGATAAAGAATCGGATAACAATGTCCGGCGTTTGCAATTGCAACCGATCTTGTTTCGGGAACAACCGAGGCAAGCAGGAGTGTGATAAACGAATTATGAGGGATGCTGCCTCGCAATATAGTATTGCTTTGCTTCAATTGTGCCAGAAGCGGTTCATGCTGCATTACCTGTGCACATAGAACACCTTTACCCAGTGTAGCAAGCAACGCGGCGGGAAGCCCTTTGCCTGCAACATCTGCAATAATAACTTCATAAGAAATACTATCGACCTTGATAATATCATAAAAATCACCGCCGATTTCTTTGGCGGGTATTGTTCTTGCAGCAAACTCGAAATTTGCAATGCTTGGCAATTGTTTTGGCAATAGATTCATCTGCACCTCGCGTGCAGCTATAAGTTCTTTTTCCATCGCCATTCTTTTTTGTTCCTGCTCGTATAGCCGCGCGTTCTCCAGAACCTGCCCCGATTGTGTTGCAATGATGGAAAGAAGTCGTACATCATCTTCATTAAAAGATTTTCCATTTTCTTTTTTATTGAAAGCTGCAAGAATACCGATGAGTTTATTTTTAGCAAGTAAGGGAACACAAAGAAGCGAATGGATATCCCCTTCAATTTTAACTCCCGAAAATCTTTCATCTCCCAGAAAATCATTAGAGATCAGTGGTTTCTTATTGATCATCATCCATCCTAAAATGTTTTGGTTCAGATGGAATTGCTGGAGGTCGGGGCTCGAGTCTAGGGCACGAATAAGTGTAAACATCGAGTTGGGCGAGACTTCATCAACGAGCGTTATCATACCTTGCTGGCAGTGAACCGCTTTTACCGAGCGTTTGATGATATTCTCAATAATGACATCAAGACTCATCGTTGAGCTAATTACACGTGCAAGCTCGTTTAGGATGGAAAGCTCTTCAATAGCTCTCCGAAGTCTTGTATTTTCTTCTTGGATATTTAAAAGCTGATCCACGACATTCCGCTTAATACATGAACAGCAATAGATGAATTAATAGTTTACATAGATTGAATTTAGGTAATAACTCTACAAAATACAAACGCATACCATGTCGAAGGCATCCCTCGGAACATGAATTAACCCCATGGTATCTTAGCACCGACACTAAAACACTCAGTACACTTAGGCACACAAATACTTTTGGGACGACCTCTCATGTTGAATAATATTGAGATAACCTATCTTCAAATAAATTATTGAATTCTGTAGCACGTTTATTATCAGCAAGCGAAAGATCGACTTCTGCAACCTCAATACCGGGAATCTCGCTGCTCAATCGAACAAGAATTTCTCCGCGAGGAGATACAATTTCACTTGTTCCGATGAACTTTAGATTGACTCCCCCGCGATTTTCGGTTCCAACTCTATCGGCGGTTGCTATAAATACTCGGTTCTCTAAACACCTTGTTATCATTGCATCTGGGCAATACGGCAGAACGAGATTAGATGGATGTACAATTAACTGCGCACCTTTCAATGCAAGCGTTCGAGCAGCTTCAGGATATATCCAATCGAAGCAAATCATCATGCCTATTTTACCCATCGGTAAATCGAAAACTGGAAAGCCCAAATTACCTGCCGCGAAGATAAACTTTTCACGATAGAATAAATGAATCTTCCGATAAATTCCGATAACTCCTTCAGGACCTACCAGAGCGCAAGAATTGAATATCTGCTTAGCTTGTTCGGCAAAACCATAGACAATGTAACAGTTTTTATCCTTCGCAAACTTCATCATTTCTTGAGAAGTATAACCTGGAACCGCTTCAGCTAATTGCCTGAGTTCATTTTGATCTATGAAATTATAACCTGTATTAAACAATTCGGGGAGAACATATAAATCTGCATTCACGCTAACCATCGTTGAAAGAACATTATTTACGTTTTTTGCTACTTTTCCAAAGATTGGATTTGTTTGAACAATTGCAAGTTTCATAACATAATACTTGATTTTAATATATAATTTTCGTTACTTACTAACGTAATATAGCTAAATAACAACTGTTTCGTAAAACAAACATTGGAGGTGTATAATGGCAACATCAAAGCTTATTCTATACTTAGATTCAACGGGAGTTCCATATCAATTACTTAGCCATGTTCCTGCGTTTTCCGCACACGAGGTTGCGGCTGTAACGCATGTAAAGGATAAAGATCTGGCTAAAACACTTGTCATAAAAGCTGACGATAGTCATTGGCTCGCTGTACTGCGTGCAGATCATCGTTTGAATGATCGCTCACTAAAAAAAGCTCTCGGTGTAAAACATGTACAACTTCTGTCTGAAGATGAACTTGCAATATTGTTCCCAGATTGTGAAGTTGGAGCTATGCCCCCTTTTGGTAATCTTTACTCGATTCCTGTTGTCGTGGATAAATTTCTTACTAACGATTATGAGATTGTGTTTAATGCATGTACACATACCGAATCGATTAAAATGAAATACAAAGATTTCGAGAGCTTGGTGAAGCCGCTGATTACAGAATTTGCTGAACCAAGGCATTCTGCTGAAGATCGTAAATGGTAAGTATGGTTTTATGTTTATTAACAAATTTGATCTTTAATCTTTTATTTTCTAATTTATTGTAATATGAACAAGATATTTTTTACGATTCTCGCAGCGTTGGTTATTTTTGTTTCCTGCTCCAAGGAAACAGCCGCGCCAATTCAACCTTCGCCACCGCGGGCATTAGCACAGACCGAAATGAAAATCATTGAAGCTAATAATTCTTTTGGGTTAAATCTCTTCAGGGAAATCAATAAATCCGAAACCAATAAGAATCTTTTTATTTCACAACTTAGCATTTCAATGGCACTTGGGATGACACTAAATGGAGCAAACGGAAGCACATATGACTCGATGCGGCACACATTGGAATTTGCAGGATTAACAGAACAGGAAATTAATGAGGGCTATAAAAATCTTATTGCCCTGCTAACATCGCTTGATCCAAAAGTTCAATTTCAAATTGCGAATTCAATCTGGCATCGACCTAAGTTACAAGTTGAACCAGGATTTGTCTCAACAAACCAGAATTATTTCAATTCTGAAGTTACCGGCATAGATTTTTCTTCTCCATCAGCGTCACCCACTATTAATAGTTGGGTTGAACAGAAGACAAATGGAAAAATTAATAAGATCGTACCAGACCAAATTCCCTCTAGCACAGTTATGTATCTAATCAATGCGATTTACTTCAAGGGAACGTGGAAGTATGAATTTAAGAAAGAACTGACACAAAAAGCTCAATTCTATTTAACCGATGGTTCTCAAAAACCCTGTGAGCTAATGAAAATTGAAGGCGAGTTCTCTTACGTTGAAAATGAGCAATTCCAGGCAATCGATCTCCCTTATGGAAACGAAAAGTTCAGTATGACTGTCTTTCTTCCGAGACAAGGCGTCAACGTAGATGCATTTGTTTTGTATTTCACTAAAGAAAACTGGGAGACGTGGATCAAAACATTTGTGAAGCGGGAAGGCAACTTGTTTCTTCCGAAGTTCAAGCTTGAATATGAGAAATCACTGAACGATATGCTCAGAGCGATGGGGATGGAAATTGCATTTGATGGCGGTCGTGCAGATTTTTCACGCATCGATAAAAACGGTGGATTATTTATCAGCAATGTGAGGCATAAAACATTCGTTGACGTGAACGAAGAAGGAACTGAAGCCGCAGCGGTAACTTCGGTTGGTCTGGTAGACAGCATGCCACCCCTCAAGTTTAACATGCGTGTCGATAGACCATTTGTATTCGTTTTACGAGAACACCATTCACAAACAATATTTTTTGTCGGCAAGATTGCTGAACCGATATTGTAAAAAAATCAACATACTGCATTTTCCGCTCCCATGTCAGCAGCAGGCAAGTCTGCGGTGAAAATGTCGCATAGAGTTCATTGAGCATGCACGGAAGTTACATTATTTATATATTCAACCTTATAATGATTTCTCTCTTAATCACAATGGGGAGCATAATAGCCCAAACACCTATACATAATTTTTTACCAAAGAATATTCCCGGGTGGAAAACATCGGAAGCAGCGAAGCTCTATTCGGATGAAGAAATATTCGACTATATGAACGGCGCCGGTGAGATATATCGAGCATACAATTTTAAAGACCTGCTTGTTCAACGATACATAAATAAGCAGCAACAGGAAATCCTCGTTGAGGTTTTTGACATGCAGTCTTCAGAAGATGCTTTCGGTGTTTTTACTCACACACAAGGAGGAAGAAAAGAGGTTAACATTGGACAAGGGTCAGAATATCAACGAGGTTTGTTGTGTTTTTGGAAAGAAAGATATTTCATCTGTATTCGTGTAGAAAATGAAACACCTTATTTGAAAAAAACTGTACTCGATATCGGCAAAAAAATCTCAAAGTCTATCAAAGGAAAAGGGAATAAGCCCGCTTTGCTGCAATTTTTATCTGAATATAAGTATGATGAAAGAACCCTTCGTTACTTTCATAAATACGAAATCCTTAACATTCATTTCTATGTTGCCGATGAAAATATTCTTTTTTTAGATGAAAGTACGAATGGGATACTTGTCTATCATAAAAATGAAAAAAGCCGTCTATTACTTTTACAATATCCGAGCGAAGAAAAAGCAACCATCGCTTACCAAAATTTCATAAAACATTATCTTCCTGAAGCTGGCTCGGTTGGTTTTCTGCAAACTGAAAATGGAAAATGGACAATTTCGGAAAAGGTGAAAAATTATATTTTCATTGTTTTCGATGCTATTGACAAAAAACATGGAATTATAACAATAGAAAATATTAAGAGGAAATTGTTATGAATGATACAATTATTACTCGAAGAGATTTTCTTCGAAAAACTGCCGCCGCGGCTTTGGCAGCAACGGTTACTTCCCCCTTTGAAACTAACAGTGAGAATTCAATTAAAACTAAAGTTATACTTATACGTCATCAAGATGTGATTGATAAAAAGGGACAGATAAATGGGAATGTAATACGTCAAATGTTAGATGAAGCAATCACAAAGTTGCTCGATGTGAAAGATGCAACCGAGGCGTGGAAAATTTTAGTAAAGCCGACAGATATTGTCGGAATAAAAAGTAATGTGTGGAGATACCTGCCGACACCCGAAGAAGTTGAAATTAATATTCGTCAACAAATCGTTAACGCCGGTGTTCACCAGAAAAACATCGGTATCGATGACCGAGGGGTATTGGATAATCCAATTTTCCAAAAAGCAACCGTATTAATTAACATGAGACCATTTCGTACACACAACTGGTCTGGTGTTGGTGGATGTATTAAAAACTACGTTATGTTTACACCTAAGCCATCCGATTATCATTCCGACTCATGTGCTGATTTGGGGGCTTTATGGAACTTGCCGATTGTCAAAGGTAAGACTCGGCTAAATGTTCTCGTTATGCTCACACCGCAATTTCACTGCCTTGGTCCGCACCACTTCGATAACGAGTACACATGGAGATATAATGGAATTCTTCTGGGGAAGGACCCCGTTGCATTAGACGCAGTAGGATTAAAAGTTATTGAGATGAAACGTCGACTATTTTTCAAAGAAGATTTACCTCTCAGGCCATCTGCAAAGCATATTGCAATTGCAGAAAAAAAACATAAAATTGGGATAAGCGATTTAGATAATATTGAAATAATAAAACTCGGTTGGATGAAAGACACATTAATTTAATCATCACCATAGTTCAAAACCAACCGAGATATATAAGAGCTTCTTAATAAAATTACAAAGACTTGGAGTTTGCTTGAGGTCGAATCGAATCTTTTGAAACCGGTTATTTTCAAACCAGATTCTCTCGTACTGAGCGGTGAATATCGTGAGGTAACCTCCAAAATTTTAGGAATGTTTAACTGGACGAACGATGAAACTTCTATCGTTCTGAGCGACGCCGATCTTAAATTATCCCTAATCATGCATTAGAAAATGTAATTGGTGGAGAAAAGTCAGCAAT
>CAYYIJ010000052.1:6979-16823 GCA_964471945.1 uncultured Chlorobiaceae bacterium | reverse complement strand
AATTCAGGGTGACCCTTTCGGTGATTTTTCAGAAGTCTCTAAAAAGTATTTTCATAAAAAACCTGTTAATAACTAACAGGATTTTTTGTTGATTGTTTTTCTTACCTAAGTTTTCTAAATTGATTAGAAGAATTTCAAAATCATTTTATGTTTATTCAAGACGATACTATTGCTGCCATTGCAACACCAATTGGTGTTGGGGGTTTATCTATAATTCGGATTTCAGGAAATGATGCAATAAGTATCGCCAGTAAGATATTCAAAGGAAAAAAAAACCTCACAGAAGTAAAACCCAACACTGCTCATTTTGGAAAGATCATTAGTGCAAGGGGTGATCATATTGATGAAGTAATCGCAACGGTTTTTTTCGCTCCCAATTCATATACTGCGGAAGATATGGTCGAGATAAGTTGCCACGGCGGATTATTTGTTACAAAACAAGTGTTAGAAACAATACTAGAAGCCGGACCAAGACTTGCTCAACCAGGTGAGTTTACCAAAAGAGCGTTTTTAAATGGGAGAATAGACTTAGTACAGGCAGAAGCTGTTGCAGACGTAATTCAATCTAGCTCTGCACTCTCGCATAAAGCTTCAATCAATCAAATTGAAGGATTCCTTTCAGCCGAGATTAAGAAATGTTCTCAAATATTACTGGATATATGTAGTTTACTTGAACTTGAGTTAGATTTTGCTGAAGAAGGCATAGAATTTAAAAACCTCGATGAGATAAAAATTAAGATTCAATCAGTTCTAATTATAGTTGACGGGCTTATTAACTCATATTCTGTAGGAAAAGTATATCGTGAAGGTGTGCGGGTGGCTATTGTTGGTAAACCAAACGTAGGTAAGTCGAGCATTCTTAATATCTTACTGAACGAAAACAGAGCCATAGTAACAGATATTCCGGGTACAACGCGAGATATCATTGAAGAAAATTTACTCATCGAGGGGATACTTTTTAAGGTTGTTGATACAGCCGGTGTAAGAAAAACTATAGATCCAATTGAGGTTGAAGGTGTAGCTAGAACTCAAAAACAAATTGAGATAGCGGATGTAATAATTGTTGTTCTTGATCATACGCAAGGATTTAATTCTGAGGATCATCAAATAATATATCAGATAGAGAATTCTGGATTAAATCAAAAAAATCTGTTTGTTGTGAATAAAATTGATATTCCAATAATTGATCGTAGCTTTAACAAAAATGTTAAAATCATTAATAATTCAATGATTTACATTTCTGCAAAATCCGGACAGGGGTTTACGGCATTAAAAAGAAAATTAGTTAATATTGCTACACACGGAAAGGTGCTTATTGGAGAAAATAGCGTGGTTTTAACTAACGCTAGGCATAAAGAAAGTCTAATGGAAGTGCGAACAAGTTTGCAAACCGCCATTGTAAGCATAAAAAAAGGGATGAGTAATGAGTTTATTGCAATCGATCTTCGAGATGCCTTAGATTCACTTGGAGAAATAATCGGTAAAATAACAACGGAAACCATTCTAAATAACATATTTTCAAAGTTTTGCATTGGTAAATGAAAAAAGTTTCACGTGAAACAAAAGGAGTAGATTGGAAAATATAAAGGAATACGATGTAATCATTGCAGGTGGCGGTCACGCTGGAATTGAAGCTTCTCTCGCTGCATCAAGAATGGGTTGCAAAACACTTCTTTTAACATTAAGTATTAAATCAATTGGTCGAATGTCTTGTAATCCAACAATCGGAGGCACTGCAAAGGGGCATCTTGTTCGTGAAATTGATGCACTTGGGGGCGAGATGGCGAAAATTGCCGACGCTACTGGAATTCACTTCAAAATGCTTAACCGATCTAAAGGTCCTGCCGTTTGGTCACCAAGATGCCAGAACGACAGAAAATGGTATTCGGAAGAAGCTCAAAATAGAATCCTAAAACAGGAAAACTTGGATATAATGGAGGGATCTGTTATTGATATAATGACAATCCAAACCTTAAAACAACCTAAATATCAAATTATTGGTGTGGTAACCGGTAATGGAAAAAAGATTAAATGTAAAAGTCTTATTATTTGTTCTGGCACCTTTCTTCGAGGTATGATCCACGTTGGCTTAAATAACAAACCTGGTGGGAGATTCGGAGAGATTAGTATTAGTCATTTAACAGAAAATCTTGAAAGAATAGGTTTTGTTCATGAAAGATTAAAAACAGGAACACCCCCTAGGATCGATTTGGAATCAATTGATTTCTCTGAAACGATAGTTCAAGAAGGAGATGGATCACCACAGCCATTTTCATTTCAGAATCAATTAATAAAAAATATTCAAATACCTATGTATTTGACATTCACAGGTAAGAAAACACACGATGTTCTTAAAAAAGGTTTCGCTGAATCTCCATTATTTACTGGTAGGATAATAGGGATAGGACCAAGATATTGTCCATCAATAGAAGACAAAATAGTAAGATTTTCTGAAAAAGAGAGACATCAAATATTTATAGAACCAGAAGGATATAATACAAGCGTTGTTTATGTAAACGGATTCTCAACAAGCTTACCAGAATGGGTGCAAAGAGAAGGATTAAAGACCATACCAGGTTTATCTAATATGAAGATGCTTTGCCCTGGGTATGCAATAGAATATGACTATTTCCCCCCTCAACAACTTAAACTCACGTTAGAAACAAAATTAGTCGATGGATTATATTTTGCAGGTCAAATAAATGGGACATCGGGATACGAAGAAGCAGCAGCACAAGGCTTAATGGCAGGCATCAACGCTGCTTTAAAGCTACGAAATGAACCAGCATTCATTCTTAAACGATATCAGGCATACATTGGTGTTCTAATTGATGATTTGGTGAATAAAAATACTTATGAGCCATATCGAATGTTTACTTCACGCGCAGAACACAGACTTATCCTTCGCCAAGATAATGCTGATTTAAGATTGATGTATTACGGACACAAATTTGGCTTAATAAATGAAGACATATTCAACCGAATTAAAGTAAAACAAGAATATATTGCATTGGGAAAAAAATTTTTGCTCAATAATAGCATATCTCCGAAAGAGGTAAACCCATTATTGGAATCAAAGTACAGCAATACAATCGATCAAAGCATAAAATTATTTCAACTCGTTCAAAGGCCAGAAATAAAAATTGAAGATTTACTCAAACTACCATTAAACAGAGAAGATAGTTTTATCACAACCTTAAAGTCAACCAACGATCAACACTTAGTAAAAGAAATTCTTCAGCAAATTGAGATCGAAATAAAATATGAGGGCTATATCTCTCGACAGATGGACCAAGTTGAGAGGTTTGAAAATCAGGAATCGTTGGAAATTCCCGATGATTTTGATTTTCGTAAAATAAAATCGTTATCAAACGAAGGTAAAGAAAAACTATCAAAAGTAAAACCAAGTTCCATTGGGCAAGCGTCTCGCATCAGCGGTATTACACATGCCGATGTGTCCGTATTATTAGTGCACCTTAAAAAGTGATTGAGTTTGTTTCACGTGAAACTATAGCAGATAAGTTCAATAAATACAAGTAGTTATAATCATGATAAAAGATTCGATGTGGCTTAGAGATTTGTGTTTTAAAAATAATTTTGATTATTCCGTAGAACAAATTAATAAAATTGATAAATATGTTAACTTACTTTTATCTTGGAACCAAAAAATAAATCTCGTTTCAAGACACAACACCGAGGATATCTGGTGTCAACACATACTTGCATCAATAACTTTACTTTTTAAATTTCAATTTTTTAAAAATTGTTCCATAATAGATATTGGTACAGGCGGCGGATTGCCGGGGATTCCGCTTGCTGTTTTGTGTTTATCCAATTCTTTTTTGTTGATTGATTCCATTCAAAAGAAAATAAACGTGGTCAAAAATATAGTAGAGGAATTAGGATTACAAAACGTCAAAGTTGAAAGCGGAAGAGCCGAAGATTTATCGAAAAGGAAAGAGTACAGGAATAAATTTGACTATACAATAACACGAGCGGTTTCATCAATCGAAAATGTTGTTAGATGGAGCAAACCGTTTTTAAAAAATATTATACCCGAAAACGAAAATCAAAAAACAGGAAAACTTCTTATACCCAAAGGAACTATCCTATTGCTCAAAGGCGGTGAGTTATCGGACGAAATAAGAAAAACCCAGATAAAACTCAAGCCCCAACTCATTCAAAGCCACCCTATTATTATTGATGGTATCGATCCAAACGAATTAGTTGACAAAAAAATTATTATCATAAAGCCATAAATATGAAAAACTATAAACGCCTATTCGAACAACTGAATACTCTATCAACCGAAAAGCGAAACAAGCGATCAATAAAAATTGATTCTCTCAACATCACAGAAATTCTGAGAGTGATAAACAGCGAAGACAAAAAAGTTGCAAAAGCGGTTGAAAAGGAGATTCCCCAAATAAAAAAAGCCGTTGAATTGGTAGTACAATCATTCAAACAGGGTGGACGACTTATCTACGTTGGTGCCGGGACAAGCGGACGCCTCGGAATATTAGATGCAAGCGAATGTCCTCCAACTTATGGCACAAATCCATCAATGGTCCAGGGCATTATTGCTGGTGGTAAGAATGCCGTTTTTCACTCTCAAGAAGGCGCTGAGGATAAAGAAAAGGAGGCAAAAAAGGATATTCGAAAAGTCAGAGTCAATAATAAAGATGTTGTTTGTGGAATAGCGGCAAGTGCCAGAACACCGTATGTGGTTTCAGCAATGAGTGAAGCTAAAATACTTGGAGCAAAAACTATTTACATTACAACAAATCCGAGAAAAGTTTTAAGTGGGAAAGAATATAAAACTTTAATTCAAAATATTGATGTCGCTATATGTCCCGACGTTGGTCCTGAAGTTATCATGGGTTCGACACGGATGAAATCCGGTACCGCACAAAAACTTGTCTTAAATATGATCACCACAGCGGCAATGATCCGACTCGGTAAAGTTTATGAAAACATGATGGTCGACTTAAAAATGAACAGTAAAAAACTTGAAGAGCGAGCAAAACGAGTTCTTATGATTATTACTGGTGTTGATTATGAAACCGCAACTGATGTTTTGAAAAAATCTGGTGGGCATGTGAAAACATCCATTGTTATGATAAAAGCAAACGTATCCAAGCAAGAAGCAAGGAATAGATTAAAGAAAGCAAATGGATTTGTAAGGAAAGCTATTGAGGGTTTATGACACCAAAGAATATTTTTGATGAAGAAATTTATCCGCCATTTGACGGGTTTCCCAAAGAGGGCATCGACTTTTTAAAAAGGTTGAAGAAGAACAATAATCGCCGATGGTTCGCAAAACACAAATCAGACTATGAACACTTTGTAAAATTTCCAATGCAAACCCTGATCGCTGCGCTGAAAATTACAATGGCGAAGATTGCACCAGAGATTGATGTTAATCCTAACCGTAGCATATTTCGTATTTATCGGGATACACGTTTTAGTAAAAATAAAACTCCATACAAAACTAATGTTGCGGCAGTTTTTCATCTCAAAGGTCATTGGCAGGATAGCGCCGGATATTATGTACACATCGAGCCGGGAAATATTTACGTTGGTGGTGGAATATATATGCCTGAAAAAGATCAGTTAATGAAAATCCGGAATGCAATAGCCGAGCATTCCAAGGAGTTTCTTAGCATCATCGAGAATGTTAAGTTTGTCAAACGATTTGGTGCAATTCAGGGTGAGAAACTGCAGCGAATTCCTATTGGATTTCCGCGTGATCATTTTATGGGTGAGTGGCTAAGGTATAAACAGGTTTATGCGGGTGTTGAGTGGGAAGAGAAGGAATGTTACTCGCCGAAATTTATAGTTAATATTGTTGCAGTTTACAAAGAATTATTACCGCTGATTAGATTCTTGAATAAAGCATTAGGATAGCATCACCATAAATGGTGATACTATCCAATAATAAAATTTTTCTTGTAGCCGTTGACCTGCATCCTGCAGACAGGCGGCTTTATGTCTCCGCAAACATTGCGAAAACGTGGCTACAACCTAAACTGTTTTTTTAGTCCGCCTCTTCTTTTGAGTAGTGTCATCGTTCACCTTGATGCATTGATTTTTTTTATTAGGTAATAGCTTTATATTTCACTATCTTATTTCTGTCTATTGAGTTCATTCATACCGTCTTTTATTCATTAAATCCAAATTTTTATGGCAACATTCGAATCTTATCAATTCAGCAAGTTTATTCTTTCAAATCTTGCAAAAAAAAATATCACAATACCGACACAAATTCAACGTGAAATTCTTCCAACAATTATCGAGGGTAGAGATGTAATTGCTCAATCTGAAACCGGTTCGGGGAAGACGCTTGGTTTTGCACTTCCGCTTATTGAGAAAATTAATCGAGACGATGGTATTGCAGCGCTTATACTTGTACCGACAAGAGAACTTGCTGTGCAGATATCAGAGGAATTTATTAAGTTTTCACAAGGCAAGCACCTTGGTATCACACCGATTTACGGTGGCGTATCGATCAACGATCAGATTAGGAAAATTAAGAAAACAAACATTATTATTGCAACACCGGGCAGACTTCTTGATCTTATGAAACGGGGCCAGTTACAAATAAATACTATACGTTATTTAGTGTTAGATGAAGCCGACCGAATGTTAGACATGGGCTTCCTGCCGGATATCGAGCGAATTATCAAGCAGGGGCCGAAAGAAAGACAGACACTTCTTTTCAGCGCGACGATATCAAAAGAGATCGTACAGATCAGTCATCGGTATCTAAAGCACCCAAAAGAAATACATCTTGCATCGGAGTTGAAACCTGAATTTCTCAAACAAACATATTACCAAACAGTACCCGACCTTAAGCTGCAAGTGCTAATACATTTGTTAAAGCATGAACGCGATCTTGCACTTGTGTTTTGTAATCGAAAACATATTACAAAAAAGCTAGCAAAGAAGCTTTCTCATCAAAGTATACACGCCAAATCGCTTCATGGGGATTTATCGCAGAATCAACGTGAACGTGCAACACAAGACTTCCGAAATAAAAAATGCAGCGTATTGGTTGCAACAGATGTAGCTGCACGTGGATTACATATTGAAGATATTACACATGTTTACAATTATGAAATACCGCGGGACGTCGATTCTTATACTCACCGCGTTGGAAGAACAGCGCGTGCGGGTAAACGAGGTGAAGCAATTTCTATTGTTGCAACTGAAGAGGAGAAGAAATTTTTTAAGCAGATTCTGTTTACTTACAGCGGGAATATTACACTAAAGAACATTGATAACAAAGACCTGCCGCGCCTCGTGGATGAACCAAAACAAGAGAAACATTACGGAAAACGCCGCGAAAAGTATGAAACTAAACGCAAGCGGAAACGATTTCGACGATGATTAACTGCTCCCCATGATATCTCACCTGTAATTTGTAGAACATCAGGTCATAGCATCCAACCTTGCCGCTCTCATATATTTTTTGTAAGTTTTTACTTATGATAGAAAGTGAAAAATATTATTACAGTCGTTTCTTATCCTATGAAAACCTTTATAACAAATCAAACAGATTCTAATTTAAAGAAGCGTATTATCGAGCTTATAAAAAAAAGCAAAGAATTAAAATTTCTTGTTGGTTTTTTCTATTTCTCAGGCATACGCGAACTGTATGCTTCGTTGAAATCAAATCCTCCCGAGTTTCGCACTTTTTACTCCTTTTTTAAAAAGTGCGAAACTCGGGATCACACTTGTTGACCAAATCCTCGCCACTAAAAAACAAAATCCCGAAGCAGACATGAAGCACTTAGAAGAACAAATAGACATAATGGTATACAAGCTGTACCAGTTAACATACGAAGAGGTGAAAATAATAGACCCCGCCTTCACACTAACAGAGAAGGAGTATGCAGAATTTAAAATTGCTTAACGTAGGACAACTTAATAAGTGGAAAGATATTATTTAATTGAAATATTCTATCTTCATTGAGGGCGATATGGATGTAAAATTATCTAATGAAAATTGGAATCACCGTTGGCGTAAGAAACTATTTTCGTATATACTACGCCACAGAAAAAGCAATGCATTACGATTGCTCAATAAGCTAATAGAGAAACCATTGCCATTATTTATAGGAGATGAGCAAATACTTGAGGAGCGGCGCATGGCTTGGCTTTTCAAAATTGACTTGTTACGTGAATGGGGCAGATTGAGTGAAGCTTTAGCATGGATATGCCTTGAGTGTGAGCTACATCCTGAAAATATTACGGCTCAAGCTTTAAAAGAGCGATTAAAGAATGATCTAGATCTGATAAAAAAAGAAGACAAAAACAACAATCGAGCAACGTCAACAATCGAACATGAAAATTTCTGGAAAGGTGTTGCCGGAATGAGAGAACTGAAAGCATTATTAGAGCGGGATGTAATTTTACCATTACAATTTCCTGAATTATACAGGAGATATAAAGTTCCGTTGCCAAATGGTATATTGCTTTATGGACCGGCTGGTTGTGGAAAAACTTTTTTTACTCGGAAATTATCAGAACATCTTGGGTACCATTTTATTGAAACTAAACCTTCCGATCTTGCTAGTATTTACGTACATGGAACCCAACAATTGATCGGTAAACTTTTTGAGGAAGCTATAGCTCATGCCCCCTGTTTGTTGTTCATTGACGAAATTGATGCTTTCGTGCCAAACCGCGGAGGTCATAATCTCGGACATCACTATAGCGCCGAAGTAAATGAGTTCCTTACGCAACTTAATGAGTGCTCAAAGAGAAATATTCTCGTTGTCGCAGCCACAAATCTGATAGATAATATTGATACAGCAATTCTAAGGCCCGGTAGAATGGATAAAAAAATATTTGTTTCACCCCCGGATCAAGAAGCTCGATCGGAGGCATTTAAATTGTTTATGGAGGGGCGTCCTCAGGAAACAATAGATTGGATAAGAATATCCGAGTATAGTGATTGTTACACTTTTGCAGAGATCGAACATGTTGTAAACGAGGCTGCAAGACATGCGTTAGTGTCAAGAGTAAACATAACAACAAACGGCATTATAGAAGCGTTAATATCAAATCCTTCTGCACTTACTGTAGAAAAGATAATTGAAATAAAGAAAAGTGGTGAAAGATAATAAAATAGATATAATAGTGTATAAGCTATACGAGCTAGCAAACAATGAAGTAAAAATAATAGACTATGCCCTCATACTAACGGACAACTTAATAAGTTGTCCTACATGGATAATATTTAGTAAATAGTCCTACAGTTATGGATGATGAGAGAACATATTTTGAGCGGAAGCTACCCCATTATCAACCACACGGTGTAACTTATTTTATAACATTTAGGTTGACAAATTCATTGCCTGCAGAAGTTGTGCAACAGCTGAAGGAAGAAAGAGATTTAGAGCTTCAAAGAGTAGGACAAGATAGAATCTTGCCAGATAATGTAAAAAAGTCAACAGCAGGACAAGATAAAATCTTGCCAGATAATACAAAAAAGTCAACTGCAGGACAAGATAGAATCTTGTCAGATATTGCAAAAAAGTCATCAGCAGGACAAGATAAAATCTTGTCAGATAATGCAAAAAAGTCAACCGCAGGACAAGATAAAATCTTGTCCTACAATATTCAGAAGAAGTATTTTAAAAAATATGACGAGTATTTAGATCGAGTTGGTCACGGTCCTCACTGGCTAAGAAATAAAGCAATTGCCAAAGTAATTGCAGATACTTTGCATTACTGGGATGGAAAAAGATACGAATTGATATGCTATTGTATTATGCCAAATCATGTGCATGTGGTCTTGTCACCGAAAGAAGCACACGTAGGACAATTTGATAAATTG
>CAYYIJ010000052.1:2297-6879 GCA_964471945.1 uncultured Chlorobiaceae bacterium | reverse complement strand
TGTGCATGTGGTCTTGTCACCGAAAGAAGCACACGTAGGACAATTTGATAAATTGTCCTACAGCCTTTCTAGATTACTTCACTCAATCAAGCGGCACACTGCAAGGGAGGCAAATAAGATAATATGTAGAACAGGAAAATTCTGGCAACACGAAAGCTATGACCACGTTGTCAGAAAAGGTGATGAACTTGAAAAAATTATTTGGCATGTATTGAATAATCCGGTGAAGGCAGGATTGGTAAAAAATTGGGAAAACTGGAAATGGAGTTATGTAAAAAATGATTTCATTTAATTCGCTTATCTTTGTAGGACAAGTTAGTAACTTGTCCTACAATTAAGGCACTATGAATAACAGCAACTATAAAAATCTTTCACTTCCCGATTTCACTATCGTTTCCGCCTCTGCGGGATCGGGAAAGACAACTGCGCTCGCACTTCGCTTTTTGCAATTGTTACTTTCAGACCAAATCCCAAATAACAACCTGAAAAATATATTAGCCATAACATTTACTAACAATGCCGCGCTTGAAATGAAAGAGCGTATCATTGAGTATCTTAAGCGTGTCTCATTTGGCGATGAATTGGTTCTCGGTTTGCTAAAAGATAAAGTCAACTTGGAGAAAAAAAAGTTGATTGAAAGATCCGGGGAGATGGTTGAACATATCTTAAATAATTATTCCGATTTTCAGGTTCAAACAATAGACAGCTTTCTAACTCGCATTATGAAAGCATCGGCTCTCGAATTTGGTTTTCCTCCACGATTTGAGGTTGCACTCGATCGTGAAATGTTGCTCGATGATTCATTCAATCTCTTGAATCAACAAATTGTTTATGATAAAGAAAAACAAACTTTAATCGAGGAACTCGTTTCATTTATTAGCGAGACACAAAAAGGTAATGCAAAATTTATTTGGGATCCATTCGAAAAACTTTCTGATGAAGTTAAAAGAGTTTTCAACATTCTTACAGTTCATACCCAAGAGCCGGTTGTAGAAGAAACGAAACAAGATTTATATAAAGTAAAAGGAGAGATTCTTGGCACGGTTTGCCAAATTGGTGAGATGGCAGAGAAATCGAAACTTGAAATTTCTAAGAACTACCTGGCGATAATTGAATCGGCAAAAAGCGGCAACCTCAATGAAATAATAGAGAAGTCGTTAACCCAAACGGTAGTAAAGAAGCCGCAGTATAAATCAAAATTGAAAATTTATGAAACGGTCATAGCTCAAATCAATTTGCTGCAAGAAAAGTTTCCAGATATGGTTTCTGAGTATTCTGATTTATTTTCTAGGACAAAATATCAGCCGTATGTGCGGGCATACGATGCAATGAAAGATAATTTAGAAAAAATAAAACGCTGCCATGCAGAAATTTACCTTGGAGATGCCAACAAACAACTTGCGAGGGCAATTAGAGATTTCAACATTCCAGAAATTTACTTCAGCATGGGAGAGCGAATTTACCATTATCTAATAGATGAATTTCAAGATACTTCCCCGATTCAGTGGGAAGCGATGAAGCCGCTAATTGAGGAAACGCTATCGAAAAACGGCAGTTTATTTATTGTTGGCGATACGAAACAGGCGATATACTCGTTCCGAGGCGGAGATTGGCAAATAATGTCGCGACTATTGGAAGGTAAGGAAAAATTTCTTTCGGTCGATTGCTCGAAGGAAACATTAAAAGAAAATTGGCGAAGCGGCGAGGTGCTTGTTGACTTCACGAAGAAAGTTTTCCATAAAATTGTTCCTGAAGTATTGAAAGATGAAAAAGCAAATTTGAGCGGGTTGTTAGATTATCAGCAAGAACCCGAGCAATCTCTAAAAGGAAAAGGATATGTAGAAGTTACATTGTACGATGCACCAGAGGAAGATCCTGAAGAAATATTGGAGAAGAAAAAGATAGTTGATACTATCGCCGACTGTCTGCAGCGAGGTTGTAAATTATCCGATATCGCAATTCTCACACCACGCAATAACAAAGTTGTGGAAATAAGCGGATGGCTTAGCGAAGCGGGATATCGATTTCTTTCGTACAGTAGTCTCGATATACGTTCGCGGAAGATTACCGGAGAAATTCTATCACTTTTAAAATTTCTCGATTCGCCGATTGATAATTTATCGTTTGCTACGTTCTTGCTCGGTGATATTTTTGCTGCGTTACCGAAGTCAGAGAAATCAACGATTGATATTTCTAAGTTTTTGTTTGATTGTCGAAATAAGAAAAGCATTCAGCATCCGCTGTACGTCGAGTTTCGAAACATTTATCCTGAAGTTTGGGAAAAATATTTTGAATCACTGTTTAATCTTACTGGATATTTGCCAACGTATGATCTGTTGACTGAAATATACAGAGTGTTTCACTTATTCGAAAGACGTTTAGATGAAGAAGCGGCATTAATCAAACTTTTGGAAGTGTTGAACACTGCCGAGCAGCACGGAAGCAGCAGCTTAAAAGATTTTCTTCGTTACACAGAAGAGGATTCGGACGATGCAAGCTGGAATATTTCTACGGCGCCGGGCGAGGAGGCAATTACCGTAATGAATATACACAAAGCAAAGGGATTAGGTTTCCGGATTGTTATTTTAGTTCTCTATGATTTTAGGCCAAAATCAACTAATGAAGTATTGACTATAGAGGAAGGCAAATCTAAACTGCTTTATGTAACGAAAAAGGAATCGGAGAAAAGCGATTATCTCAAACAGATTTACGACAATAAAAAATCGCTCGATTTGATTGACGAATTAAATCGTCTCTATGTCGGTCTTACTCGGGCACGTGAAGAAATGTATATCTTATCTATTAAAAGCAAACAAAGCGGTGCTAACGCACCATCTAAATATTTACCAAAGAACAACACTGCTGACGGTAACAAGAACAAAATCGAACGACGACCAGTAATTAGAAAGGATGAGTTTAATCTATTTCATGTCGAGCCAACAATGTTGGCTCCGTCTGCGACTTATGCAAAAATTGGTTTTGAAGAAACACGACGCGGTGAATTTATCCATCAGGTTTTGGAAAATATTACCACGATTGACGACCCAATCGAACAACAAATTGATGAAGCTATACGCATATCCACAGAAGGAATAAATGAAAAAATAGATTTAGACTCAGTTAAATCCACGCTGATAAAATTTTTGAAGATTGACGCGGTAAGGTCTATTTTTAAAACACAAAAAGGACGAATAGTTTTAAACGAGAAAGAGATCGTAGATAAAAACGGGGAATTGAAGAGAATAGATAGATTGATTGTCGGCGATAATTCAGTAATCATAATCGATTTCAAAACAGGAGCTGAATCTGAAAAGCACCGAAACCAAGTTGAAAGTTACATAGAAGCTATAGAAAATCTGTATCCTCAAAAAATTATCAAAGGGATTATTGCATACGTAGATATTCCAAAATTAGTGGAGGTTGAATGGGTACAATAAAAGTTCTTTCTCCGAAAGACAGCCTAATTGATACGGTTGTCGAGGAATTACTCAAATCCGGGGAGAAAGATTTTTCAAATTGTGTTGTTATGTTTCCGGGAAAACGCCCCGCACACTTTGTAAGAAAATCGCTTTCAGAAAAAGTCGGGTCAAGCTACTTTCCGCCAAGAATATTTTCAATAGATTTATTTATTGAATCATTGGCAAGAGAGCAGCTTGGATTAAAATGCAAACAAATAGAAGCGTTAGATGCCGTCTCAATTCTATACGATATCCATATCGATGCCGAGTCTAAGATCGGACAATCTCATTATATTTCTCTCGATAACTTCTTACCGGTTGGAATGAAGTTGTTTGAAGAGTTAGAGGAGGTTGCGCTTGCAAATCTTTCACTGCGGACTGTAAAGGATGCTCTATCGGCAGTTGAATTTCCCAAGTTCCATTCTTTGGGATATTACTATGAAAGATTTTATGCAGAAATTTCTACCTGCAATTTGCTCACACGAGCAATGCTGTATAGAGAGGCGGCTAAGAGAATCAAGGACGTAGCTATTGAATGTTACACGAAGATTATACTTGCCGGCTTCTATGCATTTACTGGCGCCGAGAGAGAAATATTCCGAGAGTTGTTAAAGCGTGAAAATGTTACCGCATATTTTCAAGATGGTAAGGGAATCGAATCACAGCTTGATAAACTGGGAATTCGTGTAAAATATGAGGATATGCCAGAAACATTACCACAAATTCATTTATATAAATCACCCGATCTACACGGACAGGTTTTAGGACTTGCAACAAAATTAAAAGATAAAATCGATAGCGGTAAAAAGCCGGATCAAAGCAACGTAATAGTTTTGCCAGTCTCCGCTTCTCTTTTCCCTGTTGTTCGGTTTCCACTTTCGTTATTGAGAGAAGAGGAGTACAACATTGCGCTCGGATATCCGCTTGTTCGAACACCGGCATTCAGTTTTATTAACAGCTTGATGAATCTCGTATTAAGCAGGTTTGATGGAAAATTTTCCTCAGAAAAATATATTAACTTTGTTCTTCATCCTTACACAAAAAATATACGTTTGAATGGTCGTTCGGATGTTACACGGATTCTTTTCCACGCTATCGAGGAATACTTTGCAGAGAGAGGAGCC
>CAYYIJ010000052.1:0-2197 GCA_964471945.1 uncultured Chlorobiaceae bacterium | reverse complement strand
TGTTACACGGATTCTTTTCCACGCTATCGAGGAATACTTTGCAGAGAGAGGAGCCCTCTCTTTAATTTCGCTGGATGAAATCGAGCAAGATGAAAAATTATTTGAGAAAATAAAAATGGAGTTGGATGGAATCGGAGAATCGTATACAGTCAACGACTTAAAAGCACATCTTGTCTCGATTCATGAAAATACAATCAAAAAGTTGTGTCAATTCGATTCGATCGGGGCGTTTATTCATCGAGTTATTGAGGTGCTCGATTATATTTTTGTATCAAGCACCGCAAATCTGCATCCGTTATTCCGACCATTCGCCGAGCAGTTCATGGAAGTTCTTCATCAGATATCTCTCTCAATTCTTTCTGAAAAGAAATTTGAAACGACAGAAATCTATTTTATCTTCCTCAGAAATTTTTTACAGAGTCAAGAAGTTCCTTTTACAGGAACACCGTTACGCGGCTTGCAAGTTCTCGGTCTGCTTGAGACTCGAAATCTAAAATTTGAAACTCTCTATATGCTCGATGTGAACGACGATGTTATTCCGGGTAGTAAGGGCGAGGATATGCTTTTACCTCAGCAGATTCGGCAGAAACTCGGACTTGAAACTTATCACGAACGTGAATTGCTGAAAGAATATTACTTCAATCTCGCAGTCAACAGCGCAAACGAAGTTCATCTATTTTATGTAGAAAATCCAGAGGATGGAAAGAAAGAGAAAAGCAGGTTGGTGCAAAAACTTTTGTGGGATTTTCAGAAAAAAGATGAGTCGAAGCAGAAACCCGAAGAAAGAGTTAAAACCCACAGATTCGAGAATCCAATCAAATATCATGTTAATCTGACCAATAGATCGCCGTTGGAGATTTCAAAAACTCCCGACATGATTGAATTATTGAAGAAGAAAAATAGTTACAGTGTTCGCCAACTCGATACTTATCTTAGATGTCAGTTGAAATTTTATTACATGTCAGTTCTACGGCTTGAAGAAAAGAGTGAAGTGGCCGATGAATTTGATATGATGGATGTCGGTGTAATTGTTCATGAAATTTTGAGAGAATATTTTTCACAATTCTTGAACAAGACAATTGAACCCAAACGATTGAGTAGAGCAGAAATTGAAAAAGTAGTGGAAAAAAATTTCGAGCAAAAATTTGGGACATCCATGCTTGGTTCTACACTTCTTTTAAAAAAGCAAGTAAAATTCCGGTTGGGTGATTTCATAGAAAAATATCAATCTCCAATTGCTGAGAGTATGCCGATAAAGCTTCTCGATTTAGAAACTTCCATTAGAATAGAAAAGAATGGTTATAGATTTGCAGGTCGAATTGACCGCATTGAACAAAGAGGGAAAGAAATCTTCATTATAGATTATAAGACTGGTAAGGATGATAAATATGTGAAAATAGATTTAGAGAAGTTGGATGTAGGTGACCGTTCAACGTGGAACGATGCAATAGGGTCGTTACAGCTGCCAATGTATATGTTGCTTTATGGTACACAAACTAATACACCGATTGATAATATTATTCCTGCTTATCTTTTTTTTGGGGGGAACCAAATCGATGAAACCATTGAAGTTTCTATCGATCAAAAAGGAGATACTCCGAAAACAATATTTGAAAAAATAGAGGAGATTATTTTTAAAATTGTAGATGAAATATGTAATATTATTGTTCCATTTACTCCACCTAAATCTTTAGAGAAAGAATGTTCGAGATGTTCTTATAATAATATCTGTAATACAACTTGGATAATGAACAAAAAAGGTATATGAAACTTTGGAAAAAACTTTAGTTGTTAATAATGAAAATCTAACCAATGAAAAATTATCCTAATATTTTCCCCGAAGAATATCTACGTAATATAATCTCTAATTTTTGTTAAAGATTCTTTTATATTTCATTTATAACGTTTTTTTTACATTTTTGTTAGTAATTGATGTTACGCAAGTTAGTTGGAAGACGGTTTCAAATCGCATTGCTGTAAACGACAATGCTATATCGAAAAAAGTCGCTCGAAGCGAACTATGTGTTATATTGAATACATAAAGAAAAAGGCGGATTTATCCGGCTTTTTTAGACAAGTGTCACCGTTCACGGTGGCGCGAGAAGCAATTTGAGCATCTCTGCGTAGCATCAGTTAGTAATAAATAGAGACTTCTGAAAAATCACCCAAAGGGTCACCCTGAATTCATTTCAGGGTC
>CAYYIJ010000051.1:7860-16993 GCA_964471945.1 uncultured Chlorobiaceae bacterium | reverse complement strand
TCCAACTGAAAATCGCAAATATTAACACGTGTCATTTGGCACTATTGTAAATAAGGCATGTGTTCAGGTAGCGAACAATTCCGTAAAAAACCAGTCAATAATAAAAAGCCGATTCTTTTAGTAGAATCGGCTTTTCATTTAAATGCAATACCGACCTTTAAAATCAAATCTTACTGTGCTTTGCTTAATGTAAACTTCATCGTAGTCCCCTTACCTAATTCGCTTTCGACCCATATTTTCCCACCATGAGCTTCCACAACTTCTTTACAAATCCATAAACCCAATCCAGCTCCTTTGATATCCTTTGCTTCACCGGTATTCACTCGGGAAAATTTTCTGAATAGATCGCCGATGTGTTCCTGGGAAATCCCGATTCCGTCATCTGAAACCGATACGATAAGCATTTCAGGCGATAAATCTTCAATAATAATATTTACATCTCCCCCTCGCGGTGAATACTTTACCGCATTACTTACAAGATTCTGTATCACTTGTCGAAGTTTAGTTTGGTCACCTTTTATGAAAGTAACATTTGGATCAATTTTATAATCAATTTTATGTCGACTTGAAATACGTACCATCGTGATAGCATCTTGAATCAATCTTTCTATATTCACAATTTTGAAGAAATAATTGAGCTGTCCTGATTCGATCTTGGTTATAGAGAGCGTATCTTCAGCAAGTTGGTTCAAGCGATTCGCCTGATCGACAATAATTTGTAAATATTCTTTTACGCGCGGTTGGGATTGAACAAATTCATTTTTTAATAACGCTTTCCCTGCTAAAATCACACTCGATAGAGGCGACCGGAAGTCGTGGGATACTATCCCCAAAAACTCTGACTTCATTTTATCAAGCTCGGTAAGTTTTAGATTCGCTTGCTGAACTTCTTCGTATAATTTCGCATTTTTAATGGCGATACCGAGTTGATCCGATAGTGTCTCTAAAACAACGCTATCGGTTTCATCAAACGCATGTAGTTTTGTATCTTCAACATTCAAAACGCCAACAACCTGATTTTCTACTGTTATTGGTATAGCGAGCTCAGACCTTGTGTTATGATATTCATATGTATGATATCGTGGATCTTGTAATACATCATTACATAAAATTTTTGTATCATTCTGTGCAACCCATCCTACTATTCCTATACCAATACTTTGATGATAATCGTGGGGCAAAAAATCAATAAAATTCCCAGAATGGGCAACGAGTTCAAGTTCCGTTTTTTCGTCATTTAAAAGAAAAATCGTAACATCAAAATAGTTGAAGGTTTTTTGGATTGTTGAGGCAGACGTAGAGAGAAGTTGTTCCAACTGGAGCATTGAAGCCAACTGATTCGAGAGTTTATTAATTAACTCTATTTGAGCAATATGTTTTCGTGAATCTTCAAAAATAGATGCATTTTTTAGACATGAAGCAAGATAGATACTCAATAATTGTGCAATCGCTGCATCTTCTTCTGAAAATAATTCCTGATCGATTCCACCAAAAACAAGAGCGCCGACTGCCTCGTTGCCAATTCGCATTGGAACAACAAGGAGTGATTGAATGCCAAGCTCCTGAATCTTACCTTCAAGTGTAAAACTGAAATGTGGAGCTGTTTCGATATTACCAATAAAAGACGCTTGATTTTTTATCACCCATCCTGGCATACCTTCATCGACACTGAAATGTTTATGGTTAAGCTCGCTTGCATCAGCAATCGGTGATAACGTGTTAACGATGTAATGAGTTTTTGTTCGATTCAATGTCCCTGTGAAGCATACATCGTAATTGAGAAGCCATTTGGCTTCTAAACGAATAAGATTTAATATTTCTTCACGAGTGCGAGTGTTGTCAATTTTCGCAGTAACATCTTGCAATTTATTAATTTTTTGTAAAATACCAGAACCTTTGACAACTCGTCCTTGTACTTTTGCTTTGACTATATCATTGTTCTGTTGATTTCTTTCAGTTATTGTATTTTTTGATTTCAAACTTTCCTCAATTGGTTATGAACAGTGTCTTGATTAATAACAACCTCACCGATAATAAATGGTTGCTCTCCTGCCTCGCGTAAGACCTCCAAGGTCTTGCTCGAACCCCGCTTGGATGTAATTATCACCAGACCTACTCCCAAATTGAAAACCTTCCGCATGTCTTCTTCAGGGACGTTACCTGTTTTTTGAATAAATGTAAAAATCGCATGTCTCCCCCATTGTGTCCAATCAATTCTCATCGTACACCCTTTGGGAATGACCCTCTTCACATTTCCAACAATTCCACCGCCGGTTATATGGGCAAAAGCATGCACTTCAGGGAAAGATGAAACCAAAACGATAGGTTTCAGGTACGACCGATGAACAATAAGCAGCGCTTCACCGATGCTCATTTGTAATTCCGGTATATAATCATCGATTTCATACCGCTCAAATAATACTTCTCTCGCCAACGAGTACCCGTTAGTATGTAAACCTGTAGAGGGTAATCCTATAAGAATATCGCCAGGTTTGACTTTCTTTCCGTCAAATATTTTATTTTTTTCAGCAATACCAACTATCATCCCAGCGATATCGTATTCATCCTCACGATAAAATCCTGGCATTTCGGCTGTCTCACCACCTATAAGAGCACAATCATTTTCTTTACATCCCTTTACCATACCATCTACTACGCTCTCGGCAACTGATGGTTTCATTTTTCCGGTTGCAAAATAATCCATAAAAAAAAGAGGGCGCCCCCCACAGACTGCGATATCATTTACACAATGGTTAACGAGATCCTGACCTACCGTGTCATGTTTATCCATAAGAAAAGCAATTTTCAATTTTGTTCCAACACCATCAACACTCGAAATTAGTACTGGTTCAGTTAGTGTTTCAAACTTTCCGTTGTAAAAAGCACCAAAGGCGCCTATATCAGATAGAACCGATTTTGAAAACGTGGACTTAACCTTTGCTCTAATATTTCGCACAAACTCATCACCAATTTCTATGTTTACCCCCGATTTCGCATATCTATCCAACCATATTTCCTTTTAGTTTTGAAACAAAATTCATCGGCACAATATAGCAAATATTCTCAATATGTTGCAAAATCTTATATGATATTCATCAACAACGTTGCAAAAATCATCATTTATAACTAAATTTGAAGAAATTTTATATTATTATATGAAGACTTATAGATTAATAAACAGCGATAATGAATTTCCAGTTGGTAAAATTTTGTGCCTTGGCAGAAATTATATTGAACACGTAAAAGAGATGAAAGCAGAAGTTTCTTCCAAACCTGTCGTATTCTTAAAACCGTCTTCCGCGATTATCCATGATGGCGAAAACATTATCATCCCGAATTTTGCAAAAGAATTACATCATGAAGTTGAGCTTGTTATCGCTATCGGGTCTGGTGGTAAAAATATCACTGCAAAAAATGCAGATGATCATATTCTCGGTTATGCGGTTGGATTAGATATGACACTCAGAGATGTACAAAACGAAGCGAAAATAAAAGGGCTACCATGGACTGTAGCAAAGGGATTTGATACTGCTGCACCAATTTCAGATATCATAGAAAAAGATAAAATATCAGACCCACAGACTCTGACTATCATGTGTAAAGTAAATGGTGAGATACGCCAAAAAAGCTCAACCAGCAACATGATATTTTCAATCCAAACAATTATTGAATTTTTATCGACAATCTTTACATTGGAAGCCGGCGATTTAATCTTTACTGGAACTCCTGAAGGTGTAGGACCTGTTAAGCCTGGAGATAAAATCGAAGCCGCGATTGAAGGATATATAAAAATTTCTCATCCAGTTAGTACGAGTTGAGTTGATGAAATTCATTTGGTTCTATTATACCATAACCGTATTTCTTCTCTTTATTATCACCAACTCCGTATCTCCACTTGGTGAGTTAATGAATATACACGATAACCCGAATGAAAAGAATAATTCTTCAAATTATCTTCGGATCAATTCTATTATAGACAATTACATTTGGCCCACCGAGGCAAGTCGCAAAATCACCTCTTCATTCGCAGAGTATCGCTCTACACATTTTCATGGAGGAATCGACATCGGTACGAATGGGCAAAACGGATTTAAGGTATTTGCTGTGGCAGATGGATATATAAATCGAATTCGAATTCAAACAAATGGCTATGGCAAAATGTTATTTGTGAAACATCATGACGGATATGTGAGCACATATGCCCACCTCCAAAATTTTAATGAAGAAATAAAACAGATCGCTCGAGCAGAACAATATCGCAAGGGGACTTATGCTATCGATTTGCTATTGGATTCTGACAAACTTCATGTAAAAAAAGGGGATATCATTGCATTCACGGGGGAAACTGGTTTTGGTCCACCTCATTTACATTTTGAAATCCGAGATGAAAACCTGAATCCAATCAACCCGTTACTCAGTACAAATTTCGAAATCGAAGATAACCTCTCCCCTATCATCAAGAGAATAATGATCGTTCCGCTAACCTTCAATTCATATGTTGATAATAGATTTGAATCTAAATATTTCAGTCATTACCTACGAGGCAAAGGCACATTGCAAATTCCACAGCCAATTCGTCTACACGGACAGATAGGATTTGGTATCGAAGCATTTGACAGATCAGATGGAAATTGGGGTAATACAGGAATCTATAGGATGGAAATGTATATTGATGACAGTTTGACGTTTTCGATGGAACTCAACAGAGTAATTGCTGAAGATACAAAACAGATAGCTCTACATTATGATTATCCATCAATTCTTCAAGGGCGAGGGAAATTTCAAAAATTATTTATTGAGGAAGGGAATGTTCACCCATTTTACAATAACAAACCCACTGGAACTGGAGTTATCGATACAGAAAAGCTAACGGAGGGAAAGCATGAATATCGGATTGTTTGTTCAGATATTCGAGGCAATCGTACCGAATTGAAGGGTACGCTTATCGCAAATCACAAACCAACAATACTGATTGAACGCATCGAGAATCAAGAAGTAGTTATCATCGGTAAAAATATGGAATCAATTGCAAAGTGTGTTGTTTATGGTAAGCGCACATTCCAATCTAACTGGTCGCAGCACACTTTACCACGAAACCGATTTGATTACAACGGAACAGAAATCAGTCTTCCTGTGAATACAAAACCATACGATGTAATAAAACTAATAGCTGAAACAAACACAGGTTCTGAATCATCTCCGACCTTCCATTTTATTAATAAACCTTTTGGACCCTCTCAAATAATCTACATAGATACTGAAGTTTTGAAAGATCACGTTCGAATTAATGTTACTACACCAGGGGTATTCACCGAAACACCAAAACTTTCTATTCAAGAAGGTCAGACAAAAATAATAATTTCACCGGATGCCGTAGATTTAAGTAAATACACTGCTGCATTCGTGCCAGCAGACTCGATAATTGGTGAGCGCGTTATTAAAGTAAGCGGCGAGGTTAATGGTAAATATGCAACCTCTGAAGAAATATTTACACTCTACCCGATTCCGACAGATCGAGCCGGCTCTTTTTATTTTGATTCAAACAAACTGAAGATATCGTACGACTCAGGCGCAGTCTACAAACCGATATACTTGCAGATTCAAATGGAAAATGGAAAACATTCAACTCGCTATAAGCTTTTTCCTCAAGATGTTTTATTGAATCGAGGAATAAAAGTTGCGGTCACTCCTGAGATGCAAGATAACATTAATGATTTAGGATTATATTATCGTTCTACAAAAGGTTGGATATTCCAAACCAACGAATTGGATAGCAATTTGAAAACACTCTCTACAACACTTAAAAGGACACTCGGTGAAATTGCAATTTTTAAAGATGATATTGCTCCAACATTTGGTAAACTCAGGGTCATACCTAAAAAAAGCGGCACCTCCCTTTCATTTCGATATCACGATAATCTCTCTGGGGTCGACACTGATGAAATAAAACTCTATATTGATGATATACTCGTAATACCAGAAATAGACGGCGAACACCATCGAGTATGGTATCAAAGTGAAGAACTACTTAGTCGTGGAAAACACAAATTAAAAATTACAGTGAAAGACAGGGTAAAAAATGAAGCCGAAATTGCACGCATTTTCACAATAAGATAATAAATTGAATTATGTCAGAGTTACCAAAAGCATACAATCCAAAAGAAGCTGAAGAAAAATGGTACCAATTCTGGGAAAAACATCTATTCTTTCACGCTAAAGTAAATCCAAAGAAACGACCTTACACAATTGTAATACCTCCACCAAACATCACAGGAATCTTGACGATGGGACATGTGTTGAATAATACAATTCAAGATGTATTCATTCGATGGAAGCGTATGCAAGGATATGAAACACTTTGGATGCCCGGGACCGATCATGCGGGTATAGCGACTCAAAACGTTGTTGAAAAATCGTTAGCAGCCGCGGGAAAAAACCGACATGACCTCGGTCGTGAAGACTTTCTTAAACGTGTCTGGAAATGGAAAGCTGAGTACGGTGGAACGATAATCAAACAATTAAAGAAACTCGGAACATCTTGTGACTGGGAACGAGAACGTTTTACAATGGATGAAGGTTTATCGGATGCTGTCCAAGAAATGTTTATTCGACTTTATAAAAAGGGGCTTATATATCGCGGTAAATACATTATTAACTGGTGCCCGAAAGATCACACTGCAATCAGCGATGACGAAGTTAACTTTAGAGAACAGGATAGCAGTCTTTGGTATATCAAGTATCCAATCAAAGATTTAAACGAATACGCAGTAGTTGCAACAACACGCCCAGAAACGATGCTCGGCGATACCGCAGTTGCGGTTAATCCTATAGATCAACGTTACAAACATCTTGTTGGGAGAACAGTAATTCTACCACTTGCAAACCGGGAAATCCCGATTATTGTCGATGATTTTATTGATCCTGCATTCGGAACTGGGATGGTAAAAGTAACTCCAGCCCACGATCCAAATGATTATTGGATCGGAGAGAGGCACAACGCCGGAATCGGGCAGCGGCACTTCATGAGTCCGATTAATATTTTCGATATTTCTGCAAGAACTAATGAGAACGTGCCTGAAAAATATCGAGGGATGGATCGCTTTGATGCTCGTCAAGAGGTTATTAAGGATTTACATGCACTCGGACTTCTCGTCAAAACCGAACCATATCGTCATAATGTTGGACGATGTTATCGTTGTGACACAATCATTGAGCCATACCTGTCTGATCAATGGTTTGTTAAAATGAAACCGCTTGCAGAAAAAGCACTTCAGGTTGTTATGGATGGAAACATTAAATTCCACCCTGACCGCTGGATAAAAGTTTATGAACATTGGATGACAAACATCCGTGATTGGTGCATCTCACGCCAATTGTGGTGGGGACATAGAATTCCTGTATGGTACTGCGTTGGTTATGATTTATGTAAGATCGAATGTAAACAGCCAATTGTCTCTCGTTCCAGACCAGAAAAATGTCCACACTGCGGCTCAACGAAACTTCAACAGGATGAAGATGTACTCGATACTTGGTTCTCTTCTTGGCTTTGGCCCTTCTCGACTCTTGGTTGGTCAAAAGATTCACCTGACCTTCGATATTTTTATCCAACGGATGCACTAATAACAGCTCCCGATATTATTTTCTTCTGGGTTGCGCGAATGATCATGGCAGGTCTCGAAGTAATGGGAGAAATCCCACTATTCGATGGCACTTTGCGAAAAAAAGTTGAAGATATTATTCCTTTTAAAAATGTTTATTTCACAAGTCTCATCCGCGACATGAAGGGTCGGAAGATGAGCAAATCGCTTGGCAACTCGCCTGATCCACTTGATGTTATCACCGAGTATGGTGCTGATGCTTTGCGATTTACTATTTTATACCTTGCACCACTTGGGCAGGATGTTTTGTATTCCAACGAAAAATGTGAATTAGGAAGAAATTTCGCTAATAAAATTTGGAATGCAGGTCGTTTCCTTTTAATGAACAAAGACCAGCTTAGAGATAAGAGCGGAGAGCGAAGAGCCGAGGGTAATGAGCAGAGGGCAATGAGCAATGAGCATGTGCCTTTGAGCTTTCAGAAGCAATCTGATATCACGAAGGATTTTCTTGACTTAGCAGACGGATGGATTCTTTCACGTTTAACGTCAACATGTTTTGAATTAAACAATGCACTTGATAAGTTTGATATCAATCAAGCCACTAAAATCCTTTACGATTTCCTCTGGCATGATTTCTGTGATTGGTATGTAGAAATGATTAAAGGAAGATTATACGGTGATGAAACTTACGAAATAAAACAAATCGTACTCGATCGAGCGATAAATATTTTTGATCACGCATTGAGAATGCTGCATCCTTTTATGCCTTTCGTAACAGAAGAATTGTGGCAGAACCTTGAAGAACGAAAGCCGGGGGAATCAATCATGATCTCTGCTTTTCCATTGCAAGACAAGAAATTGATTGATAAAACAGCCGAATCGGAAATGATTTTCATTCAAAATGTAATCAACAGCATTCGTAATGTACGTGGCGAACTCTCAGTTCCACCATCAAAAAACATCGAGTTGATTATTAGTTTCCCTGATAAAGCCAAAGAAAGTGTTATTAAAAAATATCAAAACTATTTCCAACGATTGACTCGTGTTATAGATATAATAATTCTAAAAGACACAACCAAACCGAAACACTCGGCAAGTACAGTCGTTGATGGGGGTGAAATATTTATTCCCCTCGAAGGGATTATTGATATAGATGCTGAGCGCGACCGTATCAACAAAGAGATCGTCCATGTTCAATCAATGATTCAGATAACAGATGTGAAACTTAACAACGAAAGCTTTGTGAGCCGCGCACCAAAAGAAATAGTTGATAAAGAAAAAGAGAAACTTGAGAATTTCAAGACAACTCTATACAAGTTAGAAAAGAATTTGACTGCATTATGAAATTATCGAGCTCGATATGAAAAACCAGGATACACTTACAATTATATGTGCTCTTAGTTTGCTGATATCGTGCAATACGCCAAAAAAACAGGAGTTAGATCTAGAACAAGTCCGAGACTATATCGTAACTACAAACGCAATTTGGTCAGAGGATTACAACAAATTCAATCTTATTACGAAAGAATGCCGGC
>CAYYIJ010000051.1:0-7760 GCA_964471945.1 uncultured Chlorobiaceae bacterium | reverse complement strand
GCAATTTGGTCAGAGGATTACAACAAATTCAATCTTATTACGAAAGAATGCCGGCTTGACATAACACTTAAAGATAGTACGGTATACGAAATTGGATAGTATTCAATGAATATCGAACGCTCGAATATGTTAACCATTTCGGATACCGGGAAATATAGTACAATTTGGAAATTACAAAGAAACGGAACATGGAAAGTTTATATTAACTGTTGGAACACCAATAAACCACTTCGATTAGGACGATCAAATGATTGAATCACATTATTATTAACTTCATTATTTAGGAGCCACAAATGAAAAAATATTTTCTTCTTATCCTGATGTTATCTTTCACCTGCTTATTGTTAGGACAGAAACGTGCGTTTACTATCGCCGACCTTTACAAATTGAAAGGTATTGCTGACCCACAATTATCACCAGATGGAAAAAAAATCGCTTTCGTTGTTACAGAAAATTTCTTAGAACAAGGAAAGTCGAATCAAGATATCTATGTCATGAATTCGGATGGGAGTGATATTAAAAATCTCACAAACAATATTGCGGTCGATAATCATCCTCGTTGGTCTCCAGATGGCAATTCTATTATGTTCGTCTCCACAAGAGAAGGTAGACCACAAGCTTGGTTAATTCCTCTCACAGGAAAAGAACCACAAAAACTTACCGACTTCTCTATGGGAGTCGGTAATCCTGAATGGTCACCCAATGGAAAATCAATAATCTTTTCGGCTGAAGTATTCCCTGAGTGCGGTGCCGATAATGATTGCAATAAATATAACGATAGTACGATGAGCAATGGACCTATACAAGCACATTTAACCGACCGGTTATTGTATCGCCACTGGACATCATGGAAAGATGGTAAGCGCAACCATACATTTGCTTTCGATCTGGAAACACAAAAATACATCGATCTCTCACATGGAGATTTTGATGCACCCGCGTTCGATCAAAGTTTTAGTTTATCTCCAGATGGTGAGATCTGTTATGTTTCTAACCACGATTTGAATGAAGCAGAAACGACAAATAAAGATTTATTTATCGTCCCTTCTACAGGTGGTGTAGCAAAAAATATCACTGCGGAGAATAAAGCGTTCGATGGAGACCCGCAATTTTCACCTGATGGGAAATGGATCGCTTATAAGTTTCAGACGATCCCGACATATGAAGCAGATAGGTTTAGAATTGGTCTTTATAATCGACTAAGCGGCGAAAAGATTGTTCTAACTGAAGAATTCGATAACTGGGTAAACAACTTCAAATGGTCGCCAGATTCGAAGAGCATTTACTTCACTGCACATGTTGAAGGTCATTTCCCTCTTTACAAAGTCGAATTAAAATCCAAAAAGATTACAAAAGTTATTGATGTTAAAACAATCGATGCATTCGATCTTTCATCCGATGGGAAAGTAGTTGTTTTCTCACGCCGCTCGGTTGGTGAGCCGGTTGAATTATGGAGTTGTGCATCTAATGGTAAAAATCTTAAACAGCTTACATACTTAAATAAACAGGTTGTTGATGAAGTCGATATCCGTCCGGCAGAAGAAATGTGGATACCTTCACCAACCGGTAAGAAAATACATACGTTCATCGTGAAACCACACGACTTCGATCCGAATAAAAAATATCCACTGATTCTTAATGTACATGGTGGACCGCAAATGCAATGGGCGGACGCATTCCGCGGCGATTGGCAAGTTTATCCCGGAGCCGGTTATATTGTAGCTTTCCCAAATCCTCACGGCTCTACGGGTTATGGGCAGGAATTCACTGCAGCAATCTCAAAAGATTGGGCAGGAAAAGTGTATCAGGATGTCATGGCTGTAGCAGATTCACTTGAGAAAATTTCTTATGTCGATAAAGATTGTATGGGTGCGATGGGTTGGTCGTGGGGTGGATATTTTATGATGTTGCTTGAGGGTTACACTACACGCTTCAAAGCGTTAGCATGTATGATGGGTGTTTATAATCTGAAAGCGATGCACGGGGCAACCGAAGAGTTATGGTTTCCTCAATGGGATTTAGGTGGTGCACCTTGGGAATCTGATCTTTATGAAAAATTATCACCGAACAAACATGTAACGAATTTTAAGACACCCTGTTTGGTAATCACAGGAGAAAAAGATTACCGTGTTCCGTATACACAGAGCTTGGAGTTCTTCACCGATTTACAAAAGATGAATGTTCCCTCACGCCTAATTGTATTCCCAAACGATGGTCATTGGCCCTCAAGTGTGAAATCAATGCCGCTCTATTACAATGCACACTTGGATTGGTTCCATAAATATTTAGGCGGCAATCCCGCACCATACGATATGACGAAGATGGTGAGAAATCAGATTTTTAAATAAAACTTTTTTCTAGGGATTGTAATCGCAAGCTTGAAGTATGAAGCACAATTGGGTGGTTCAATAATTTGGTTTTTTTTATGTGATATTTTATAAATATATTTATACTCGACATTCTACATAGGTTTATCCATACAAAGTAATAAATGAATAAGAATAAAGTATTTGAAAAACTTGTACAATACATTGCTAAAAGCAGTGTTACGGAAAGCATAAAACCTGTATTTAAAACGGATGACTTTTGCCTTTACCAAGAGGATTGTTTGGCAGTTATGGCTAACTTCCCCGACAATTACATAGATATGATATTTGCCGACCCGCCTTACAATTTATCTAATGGCGGTGTTACTTGCTACGCTGGAAAAATGGTGAGTGTAAATAAAGGGAAGTGGGATCAAAGCAAAGGTTTTGAAGCTGATTTCGAATTCCATGAAAAATGGATATCGGAATGCAGAAGAATTTTAAAACCCGAAGGAACAATTTGGATTACCGGTACTCAGCACAGTATTTATCAGTGTGGTTTCCTTTTACAAAAATTAAGTTTTCATATACTCAACGACATCGCTTGGTTTAAGCCAAACGCGGCACCTAACTTGGCTTGCACCACTTTTGCACATAGCCACGAAACTTTACTTTGGGCACGCAAAGACAAAAAAGCACGGAACACTTTCAATTATGAATTGATGAAGAACGGAAAATTTCCAGAAGACAAAATGAAAATGACGGAAAAACAAATGCGTTCCGTGTGGTCAATTCCGACTCCGACACAAGAAGAAAAAGAATTTGGAAAACATCCTACACAAAAACCACTCGCACTTTTAAAAAGAATTGTTCTTGCTTCAACAAAAGAAAATGATATTGTGCTTGATCCATTTAATGGTGGTGGAACGACCGGAATTGCTTGTAAAGCCATTGGTAACAGAAAATATATCGGCATTGATATTAGCGATGAATACATTAACCAAACAATTAAGCGATATAAAAAAATTAGTACCCAAGAAAAACTTTTTGTATGAAAACGTACGATTCAAACGAAGCTAAGAGTTGGCAGTGGGTAAAAAGGCAAAAGTATATTCCAGCCTCTGATGCGATTGGAGATGGCTCAATACTAGGATGGAGACTCGTTGAAAAGTTTCCAATTAAGAAAATAAAACACAATGCCGAAACTTATTCTAATCCGGTTTCTATGAAACAAGTACTAGAAATGATGGATAAATTTTTCCCTTTTGGGTTTTATCCAATCAGAATTAACAAAAATGGAGAACTGCAAGATGGGTTACACCGACTTACATTCGCTAAAATGTCTTGCTTAAAATTTGTTGACGTATTTGTCGAATCCGTCTAAGTCCTAAATACTATAAATCACAAAAAAACCACACTTTTAAAAATGGCAATTAAACAAGATAACAGAACAGAAATTGTTTTACCAAGTGTTGAGCAATTTAGAACAAAAGCAGAAATAAGAAATTTTTTACTTAATAAATGGATAATCGAGCCACCACAAACCAAGTATAGATATTTTGTTGAAATTCTATCGGATGGTTCAAGAATATATTTGGAAAGACCTGCTCTATTGAATAAGGGTTGTGATTTCGTAATATTGATTGAGAATCTTATTCTGTTTAAAAATGGAAATGATAAACCACCCACACACAATTTTTTACTTGAAGATTTGACTGCTAAAAAATATTCTTTGACTCCAAAACAATCGCAATCGGTAATAAATGCTATACAAGTAATTTATGATATTGGAACATTTCACAATGCAATACAACATTTAAATGGAGTTCCACAAACTGGACTGCCTTATGAAACTATTTTGAAACTTGTTCGATGGTTTTTCATCGAGCAAGACATAACCGATTGGGCAACATCGGGCAGAGAAATGTTATTTAACAAAATAACTCAAAATCAATGAACGACACTTCTTGGAAAGCCATATTTGACAAGTATAAAATTCACAAGCATAATTTCAGCAAAGAGCCGTTTCCAATTTCTGCTGAACAAATCAAGCAAGCCACAGCACATTTCAAAAAGACGAATGAAAAAGAAGTCTGTATTCTGTGCAAACAAGATTCTCGAGAGGACAGACCCCATATTTAAATTGAAAATGGATTGTTTTTGCTCCCGATAAAGAATGGATATTATGCAATTGTTAAAGGTGAAGGATACATCGATATTCCTGTAATTAATACAACAGCAAAAATCTATTCTTCCAAGCTTGATTTTAAACTTGATACGTCAATCATCGGTAATTCCGAGATGCAGCACCTCGATTTTGCTTACGCTTCAAGTTTAGTGAGAACATTCTTAGAAGACGATTCCTTAGTTTTAACAATTCGTGGCAGAAAATATACACCACAATTTTCTTTCAGAGTTGGTAATCAGCATATAACCGTTGAAAGCGTTCAGACAGAGGTGGATGCTGGCTATGAAGGGAAAAATCAAGTGGCATTAATTGAGGCAAAAAATAGTAAGACCAACAATACTATCATCAGACAATTATTTTATCCTTTCAGACAATGGTCGCAGTCCTCTAAGAAAACTGTAAAAACACTATTTTTTGAAAAACGTGAACAGTTCTATTCGCTTTGGCAGTTTGAATTCAGCAACAGTGATGATTACAACAGTATTCGTCTTACAAAAAATTGCCGTTACAAAATTGTTGAAAGAAAGTAATAAGATATTTGAATCAGATGATGGCAACAGACCATAAAATAATAACAGGTGACTCGCGAAGAATGAGCGAGCTTCAAGATGAATCTGTCCATTTTGTGATAACATCTCCACCCTATTGGCAACTAAAGGATTATGGAGATGCGAATCAGATCGGATTCCATGATTCATACGAAAGCTATATAAATAATTTAAACCTTGTTTGGAGCGAATGTTACCGTGTTCTGCATAAAGGTTGTCGGCTCTGCATCAACATTGGCGACCAGTTTGCACGCTCTGTTTATTACGGGCGTTACAAAGTTATTCCAATTAGAACAGAAATAACAAAGTTTTGCGAAACTATTGGAATGGATTACATGGGAGCAGTTATTTGGCAAAAAGTTACCACAACGAATACTACTGGTGGTGCTTCTATTATGGGTTCTTTCCCTTACCCAAGAAATGGCATATTGAAAATAGATTACGAGTTCATACTTATTTTCAAAAAGCAAGGTGAGCCACCCAAAGTAAACCAAGAGATCAAAGACCTTTCCAAGCTCACTACGGACGAATGGAATACTTATTTTGCTGGGCACTGGAACTTCGCTGGTGAAAAGCAAGATAAGCATCTTGCAATGTTTCCTGAAGAACTTCCCCGCCGGTTAATACGCATGTTCTCCTTTGTGGGAGATACAGTCCTTGATCCATTTCTTGGAAGTGGAACGACATCGCTAGCAGCGAAAAACCTAAATAGAAATTCTGTGGGTTATGAGATTAATCCTGAGTTTATTCCAGTCATTAAGGGAAAGATAGGCGCTCATCAAACCGACATCCACCAAACAACTTACGAATTTATATCTCAGCCCACACAAAAAATTATTTCTGAGGATGAGATTAAATTACTGCCATATATTTTCTCCGATCCACATAAAATGAGTAATAAAGTCGATCCTAGAAAATTGCAGTTTGGCTCAAGAATAGATAAAAATGGAAAATTAAAAAGAGAAGAATTATTCAAGGTCAAGTTTGTCGATTCTGTAAAAACTATAACATTGGAAAACGATCTGAAAATAAATTTAATAGGAATAGACCCCTATCCATTATTCTGGAAAATCTTGGGGGAAGATGTAAACAGTGAGGGAATAAATTTCCTTAAAGAAAAATTTCGACACAACAAGGTGTACCTAAAATTTGATAAGGAAAAATACGACGAAAAAGGAAATCTACGTTGCTATGTTTATCTCGATAACAAAACGTTTATTAATGCTCACCTACTGAAAAATGGATATGCACGTGTTGATACTATAGATAATTATCACTGCTATAAAAAGTTTCATAAAATAGCGAGGACACGCGACATAGTAATTCAAGAACAATTGAAAGAACATAAACTTGCATACTAAACGCTACTCAAGAGATTTCGGTAAGAAGGAAAAAGTTCTAAACTACGCTTGTCAAACTTACTAACTTTCGAGACCCAACAAAGTTGGTGCAGTTATGGCATTGATTAGAGAATGCCAGCCACATACTTTAGAAGAATGGGAAAGTTGGTATTTCAAAAAAGCATTCACTGTAGGAAAACATCCATCAAAGATTACTAAGGAAAGTATAAATGAACTTGGTGAACGCCTCTATATAAAAATTAAAGAGATAGTCATCCCTGAGTGGTCAGAGACATTCAGCCAACTGACTTTGCAGGATTGTACAGACTACATTTACAATCTAACAATTAATAGAACATATGATGGATTCCTTCGAGAAAAATCTGTTGTCGAGGATAACTTAGTAAAAAGGTTTCCAGATGTACGTTTTGAACCAAGCGATCCGGAACTTGACCATGCAGGAGATATTGACTATCTGGGTTGGGTTGGTGATAAAGCGTTCGGAATCCAGATCAAACCAGTCACTGCCAAAGCCAATTTTGGTAATTATTCTGTTTCAGAGAGAATGAAAAAAAGCTTTGACGAATTCACGAAGAAATATGGAGGTAAAGTTTTTATCATTTTCAGTCTCGATGGTGAAATTGCTAATCCCGAGGTATTAGAAGAAATCGAAGTCGAAATCAAACGCTTACGCAAAAAATAACAATGCCCCTTACCAAATGGTTCGATAGAAAATTCGATTTTAGCTCGACACAAAATATTTTCCCTTCAATCATCGAGCGGCTGAGAGGAGTACCCGCGCAGCTTGAAGAAAAAATCAAATCGCTGCCAGCTAATATGCTGACAATCAGATTTGAAGAAACTTGGTCTATTGCCGAAAACATCGGTCACCTCATCGACTTAGAGCCACTCTGGCAAGGCAGGTTGCTAGATTTCCTCAATGGCAAGAAAGAACTTCGTCCCGCCGATTTGCAAAACACAAAAACTCACAACGCCAACCACGGTGCAAAACCGATATCAGAATTACTGGCGTCGTTTCGAACCATCCGTCTTGAGACTGTAAAGATGCTCGAGGAAGTCGATGAAGAAATTGTCTTTCGTACTGCGTTGCATCCACGGTTGAAAACACAGATGCGATTGATGGATGCATTCTTGTTCACAGCCGAGCATGACGATCATCATTTAGCACAAATAACGGAAATTGCAAAACTAATCTCTGACTCTTCCTCTCGCAAGTGATGCAAAAATTCCGAAGAAACAAAGCGATGCAAATATGATAAACCCTAATAATGCATCAGAAAATGTAATTGGTGTAGAAAAGCCAGTAACCTTAATCCCGACATAGAAGGGATCATTTTATATTCAACCCATGCAGAAA
>CAYYIJ010000050.1:0-17483 GCA_964471945.1 uncultured Chlorobiaceae bacterium | reverse complement strand
CGTACTGGTTCAAAAACATTCTTCGTAACGCTACGGGCATACGGTAAGCTAACCCCAGGCGGTACATCTTCCGTCCACGTCACATGCATCGTATCATCTCCAGAAAGAGCAATCCTCGGCTGGTACGCGTTATGCGTACTATCCGATAATTGTATCGCCGGGTACCATACAATGCCACAGGAAGTGTCTTGCGAAAAAACAGATAAGGGTAAAAAAATCCCACAAAATGTGAATACTAATAATCTTAGTACAACTCTCTTATAAAACTCTATCATTTTCCATTTCCTTTTTAAATGAAAACACATAAATTATCCCCGAGTAGAGTAGAGTAGAGTAGAGTAATGCCGCCTCATCATCACGCTCACCACTATTCAGCCTCGGGTCGCAGTAAGGTAAATATTTAATAAATGAAAATCAAGTAGATTTTTTATCGGAACACCTTAAATTTTGATATAATTAATGGTTATTTAAGAAAGCAGGAAATGGGGGAATCGAATCAGAAATATTGAACATGGAGAATACAAATAAATATTTGAAGCCTATACAACCAACATCGATGCGATCAATTCATTGGAAGTAACAAGTTTGATTATTTCATAGCATTTAAGTATGTTTCTATTCATCGATCTGAGATAACCGTTCATGCAGCATATTGATATTTCTACTATTGGTGAATTTGGTCTTATTAACCGCATTCGCAAAATCGTTGACATCCGTGTTGACGATTTTAATTTACACGATAATCTGCTAATGGGAATCGCCGATGATGCCGCCGTGTTTTGTCCTACTCACGGTAAAATTCAGCTCTTCACCACCGATGCTTTTGTGGAAGGAATTCATTTTGATCTAACATTTACAACGTTTAAACATCTCGGCTGGAAAGTTATGGTTGCCAACATTAGCGACATTGCTGCAATGGGTGGAATTCCACGATATGCTGCAATAACCCTCTCGCTTCCCCAAAAGATATCGGTCGAAATGGTCGAGGAGTTTTATCGAGGTGCTGTAGCAGCGTGTAAAAAATATTCATGCTTGATAGTTGGCGGTGATACCACTGCCTCTATGGCAAATTTTATGATATCGGTTGCAATGACCGGGGAAGCAGATAAACAATTACTCAGATTTAGAAAGGATGCTGTGCCAGGAGAGTATATTTGTGTGACTGGTCACCTCGGTGCTTCGCTTGCCGGTTTGAAAATCTTAAAACGAGAGAAAGAACGTTTTACACAATCACCATCGAACAATGAATTCGAACCGAATCTTGAATCGTATGCCGAAGCGGTCGAGAGACACTTGATGCCTAAACCGCGTCTGGATTTATCTAAAAATTTTTCAACGCAAGTTAAAGTCGGGGCAATGATAGATATCAGCGACGGATTGGCTTCGGAGGTTCATCACATCTGTACAAATAGCAGTGTAGGGGCAGCAATTTATGAGCATAACATTCCGATACAGAATATCACTCAGAAAATAGCCGCCGAATTATCTGAATCACCGACTAACTATGCTTTGTATGGTGGTGAAGAATACGAAATGCTCTTCACTATAAGCGAGAAAGAATATTTTAAACTTGAAAAACTCACAAGCGATATTTCAATCATCGGACGAGTAACAGAAAAAGAAAAAGGAATAATACTTGTTCGCGAACATGGTGAAGAGGAACCGCTCCAATTTGGTGGGTGGGACCACTTCAAAACATAAAATAATGAGATCAATGACAATTAAATAATAAAAAGGAATTAACCATGGAAGCAACACGGCGTAATTTTATAAAACAAGTCACAGGAGGAATTATCGGTACATGGGCACTGATTTCTGTACCAGAGACTTCCCTTGCACGTTACATAATATCGAATGATACACAAGTACCATCCAATGACGAACAATTCTGGAAAATTGTGAGAGAGCAATTTCCGCTTACTCATGATCGCATCTATTTAAACACCGGCACTATGGGTCCGTCTCCATTCGTTGTACGAGAATCTGTAAAAGCCGCAATCGATAATGTCGATATATCAGGAGAATACGGTGGATGGGAAGTTGCCCGTCCTCGACTTGCAAAGTTTGTGAATGTTGATGAGTCGGAAATATCCCTCACACACAATGTTACGGAGGGAATAAATGTAGTCACATGGGGATTGCCTTTGAAAAAAGGCGATGAAGTTATACTTACAAATCATGAACACGCTGGCAACGCTTTGCCCTGGTTGAATCGTGCAAAGTATGACGGTATTGTAATTAAAACTTTGAAACCAGCAATGACTGCAGCAGAAAATCTCAATCGAATAAATGATCTAATCACAAAACGGACAAGAGCAATCGCAATTCCACATATTACCTGCACGATTGGACAAATATTTCCTGCAAAAGAAATTTCAAAACTCGGGCATGATAAAGGTTTGTGGGTTTACTTCGATGGGGCACACGGACCTGGCATGACGATGCTTGATCTAAAAGATATCGACTGCGATTTTTATGCTACGTGCTGTCATAAATGGATGTGCGGACCTAAAGGTACGGGCTTCCTGTATGTGAAGAAAGAAATGCTCGATGTACTACAAGCAAAATGGATCGGCGGCGGCTCGGATGTTGGTTGGGATATGACGGTTGAACCACCGGAGTTCAAAGGGTATGTTGCTACGGCACATCGCTACGATTTTGCAACTCAGAACGCGGCAATTTATATCGGCATTGGCGCCGCTACAGATTTTCTTTATCATATAGGAATGGAAAATATCGTTAAACGAGGCAAGGCACTCTCTGGTTATTTGCAGCAAGAACTTCTCAAATTAGGCGATAAGGTTGAGATGCTTACTCCAACCGAAGATCAGTCACGCGGGTTCATGGTGGGTTTTCGGTTAAAGACCATGCCGTACGATAAATTCGGCGAGCATGCAACGAAAAATGGATTTCGTATCAGATTAGTTACAGAGAATAAACTTGACTCAATTCGGATCTCGACACATATTTATAATAACTTTGAAGAAGTGAATAAATTTTTAGATGTGGTACGGGAAATCTAAACCGTGTTTTTTAGGATTAAAGGATTATCATAATTATATTTCATTATGCTAATCCTGGTATCAATCATCACGAATCAATACCCAAAGGAACATCCTATGAATCGTTCTTCCACAATTATAAATATACTTCTTGAGCTTCCGATCTTCCTAACTTCCTGTTTTCTTATTTTTTCAACTTCCGTTCTATCCCAAAAAAAGTATCATTCGTATGATGAAATGACGAGAGAAATCAATGCTACCGTTTCATCTCACAAGGATATTGCCAAAGTTGAATCTATTGGCAAGACACTCGAGAAACGTGATATTTGGGCAATCACGGTAGGTGGTAAAGACGCAGATAACACACACGCAATCCTTGTAGTCGGTGGTGTTGAAGCAGATCGACTGATAGGCAGCGAGCTGACATTACGTTTTCTCAACTTCCTTCTCGATGGTTATGGAAAAGTCGATAGTATCACTCAGCTTGTGGACTCTACTACTTTCTATATTATACCGCGCGTTAATCCCGATGCAAGTGAAGCATTTTTTCAGAAGCCGCTTTACGCGAGAACATTTAATGCACGACCAACAAATGACGACAAAGATGGAAAAATCGATGAGGATGGATATGAAGATTTGAATAACGATGGCTTAATTACAATGATGCGGGTGAAAGATAATCGAGGTGAATTGATTCCTCACCCCGACGATCCTCGCATCATGAAAAAAGTAGATCCATCGAAAGGAGAAATCGGAATGTACAAACTTTACACAGAAGGAATCGATAACGACAAAGACGAGCAATGGAACGAAGATGAACCAGGCGGAGTTGATTTTAACCGAAATTTTCCACATAATTATCAATTCTTTAGTAGAGGCGCCGGCATTCATCAAATATCTGAAACCGAAACACGCTCAGTTACTGATTTTTGTTTTTCACATCCTAACATCACTGTAGTCTTTACTTTTTCTTCAAACGATAATTTGATGAATCCGTGGAAGAAAGAACAAAAACCGGGCGGACAGCAGCAAACAGAGCAGCGCCAGCAGCGTCGCCGAATAATGGAAGATGATGAACAAGCATCTCGTTTTATTACATCAGTCATGGATGAGGATGAACAATTTTTTAGTTACATCAGTAAACAGTATCAGGAGATGACAAAGTTTAAGGGTGCACCTCAAAGCACAAAGGGTGAAGGTTCATTCAATGAGTGGGCATATTATCACTTCGGCAGATGGTCATTTGCTGCCAATCCATGGTGGGTAGCTGAAGTTGAATCGAAAAAAGATGAGGCTACTAACGATACACTAAAGACGAAAATGCCTGATGGTAAGAAAGAAAAATCTGGTGAGGAGAAACCAGATGCGTACACCGAACAGCTAAAAGTTCTGAGGTGGCTTGACGCAAATAATATTAAAGATGGTTTTGTCCTATGGACAAAAGTGAATCACAAAGATTTTCCAAACAACGAAGTCGAAATTGGCGGTTTCAAGCCATACGTCATTACAAATCCACCTACCGACAGCATCGATGTTATTGCCAAACAAAATAATTCATTCTTAGCATGGCTCGTTACAAAGCTTCCGAAAATAGAAATTCGTAACATAAAAGTTGAATCAATTGACAATAAAGTATTCCGCGTTACGGTAGATGTCATCAATATCGGCTACTTACCCACAAATAGTGCTATAGGAAATAAAGTTAGATGGCCTCGAAATGTTAAAGTAACACTCGATTTATCGAAAAACCAATCACTCGCAAGTGGTAAATCAAAGATTATTCTTGAACCTATTAACGGAAGTAGCGGCAGGCAGGAAATTTCATGGCTTATCGTCTCGAAAACGGGATCACCAGTTACGATTACGGCAGAAAGCCATATGGCTGGAAAAGCAACTCAAACTGTAACACTTAAGTGAGAAGGAGAACCATCATGAAAAAGATTGAAATAATGTTGGGAATAATTATTTTGTTGATTACTAGTAGTTCGAATGGCGGAGAAAAAGAATTGACCACAAGCTCGCTCAAAGCGCTTGGTGCACCGAATAATCCCAAAGTTGAAGTTGTATGGAATCGTTACTATGATCATAAAGAGCTTGGTGAGATTTGTAATCGGATTGCAAAAGCATTTCCTAAACTTGCAAAGTTCAGCAGCATAGGGAAATCGTACGAAGGAAGAGAGATTTGGCTATTGACGATTTCTAATTCAAAAAAAGGTGACCCTGATAAAAAACCAGCAATCTATATAGATGGAAATATTCACGGTAATGAGGTTCAGGGCGGTGAAGTTGCGTTATACACCGCATGGTATCTTACCGAAATGTATGGGAAAGTCGATTGGATAACTGCTCTGCTTGATCAGAAAACATTTTACATTATTCCAACAATTAATCCCGATGGACGCGATGCATTCATGCATAAATCGAATACACCACATTCACCTCGAACGGGTTTTAATCCGCGTGATGATGATGGAGATGGATTGATTGATGAAGATGGATCTGATGATTTGGATAATGATGGAAATATTGTACAAATGCGCATTCTCGATCCCAACGGTCGATGGGTTGCGGACACTGACGATCCGCGGATTATGCGAATGGCAAAACCAGACCAACAGGGGAAATATGAGTTAATTGGTTCCGAAGGAATTGATAATGATGATGATGGCTTGGTAAATGAAGATGGTCCGGGCTCATACGATCCCAATCGCAACTGGCCCTGGAAATGGGCACCGCAATACGTTCAGTGGGGGGCTGATTTATATCCGACCTCACTACCTGAAGTCAAAGCAGTTATTGATTTTGTTTCGAAACATGATAATATTGCTGCCTTCCAAACATACCACAACGCCGGCGGAATGATACTTCGTGGACCTGGGAACAAAGAAGATACCCCAACTTACCGCTTGGAAGATTTGCGCATTTATGATTTTCTTGGAAAACTTGGGGAAGAAATTCTCCCAGGTTATCGTTATCTTGTTGTACATAAAGATTTGTATCCAGTTTATGGCGGGGAACTTGATTACTTCTATGCAGTGCGTGGAGCAATAACATTCTCAAATGAATTATGGACATCGTATGACTACTTCCGAAAAAAACAGGATGATGATAAAGACTGGTTCGGAGGACTGAGTGAAACTTACCGATTCGATAAACTGCTCCTCTTTGGAGAAGGAGTAGTTGATTGGAAACCAGTTAATCATCCACAGTACGGCATGATTGAAATCGGTGGAATCAAGAAAGCGTGGACCAGAACTGCCCCATCATTTCTCATTGAAGAAATGTGTCATCGTAACATGGCTTTTACTTTGTATCATGCTTATCACACACCGCAAGTCTCTATTGACTCTACCTATACTAAAGAACTTCCCAGCGGATTGACGGAGGTCTCGGCGGTTATTAAAAACTCGCGTATAATTCCAACACATACAGTTCAAGATTTACAAAACAAAATAACACGACCTAATTGGATAAGTATAACAGGCGGAAAAGTTCTAACAGGTGCAGTACTCGAAAATAGGTTTACTGGATTAGCAAAGGAACAAAAACGGAATCCTGAACGGTTAGAAATTAGCAACATCCCGGGAATGGAAGCAGTTTATGTTAGATGGATTGTTGAAGGTAAGGGACCATTTACAATTACAGTTGATGCATCGAAGGGTGGAGTGTATTCGAAAACAAGTAAGTAATTTTCAATAATTATTCAACGCAGATCTGTCTGCCGCAGGAGGGGACGCAGAGGTCGCTGAGTACTTTTATGCTCTCAGCATATCCGTGGTGAACAAATATTTTTTAACTTTTCAATTTCTTTATTAGTTAATAATCTTTTCTCACCTGGATTCAATTTTCCTAACGCCAATGAACCCATCTTGATACGCACCAATCGGAGTGTTGGATGACCTACTGCGGCAGTCATTTTTCTAACCTGTCGATTTTTTCCTTCATACAATGTCAACTCTAACCATGCAGTAGGAATATTTTTACGAAAGCGAATTGGAACAGGGCGGGGAGGTAACTCAGGTTCTTCACTAAGCAACCGAATTTTTATAGGCAGTGTTTTCTTCTGCTCGATAATTAGTCCATTCCGCAACTTCAATAAAGATTCCTCCGACGGTATTCTTTCCACCTGAGCTAAGTATGTGCGTGCATGTTTGAATTTCGGGTTAAGTAAATAATGTTTTAACCTACCGTCATTCGTCAAGAGTAGAAGTCCCTCACTATCAGCATCTAATCTTCCGATTGAATATACCTCTTTACCGAAAGGTCCAAAATCTGAAAGCGTTGATCTATTTTCCTTATCGGTAAACTGGCTTAAAACCCCGAAAGGTTTGAAAAAAACAACATATTTTAATTCCATCTCCTTTTGCGTTTTTAGTTGACGATGCATAAAATTAGCCGCTTATCAGAGTGATAGTCGCCAATGAGAGTGACTAATTGCACATTTTCCTTCGCAAAATATCATTTTATTACTTCAGATAATTTGCGAAATATAAGAAAATGAAAGTTAATTATAGTTGGCGTAAAATAACACTTGAACAACGGGTGATTCACGAATATCTCCTGCTCAATGAAATTGAAAAACAAAAATGGTTTCATATTGTTTACCTTAAACTATGGAAATCCGTTGGTCTCATATGTAATCAATAATAGAGGAGAAACTTATGAATTTATTAAAATTATTATGCTTTGCTTCAGGATTCTTTCTTATAACAATTGTTACACGCAAACTACGGCATAAGCCTGAGTTGGCAGAGAACCAGGATAAACGTTACAACATCGATGATTTTATAGCAGATGAAGAATTATAACAAGAGACATCTGAAATATTGTTTCTCGCAAAGGCGCAAAGAACGCTAAGGTTTGATTTTTGAACACAATAATTCCTTTGCGACCTTGGCGAGCTTTGCGAGATGTATTGTTTTGAATTTTTCAGAAGTCTCTAAGTTTTACTTCGTGTCTAAAATTATCGGCAAACCATCTTTCCCGCTGCCAATAATAATAACTTTAGTATTTTGAGATTCTGCAATTTTTAATGTAGCTTCGATTCCTTTCCAGCGTAAAAGTTGTTCGCTAATTCCGGCTGCAACTATCCTTTGGAAATCTGCGATACCCTGTGCTTCTATTCGTTTTCTATCTGCTTCTTGTTTTTCTTTAGTAAGAATAAATTCCATACGCTGACTTTCTTGGTCTGCTCGTTGTTTTTGTTCAATTGCTTCTGTGAGCTGAGATGGTAAACCCACATTACGTAAAGGTGTAGCTTCTATTATAATTCCACGAGATGCAACAACTTTGGCTAACTCTTCCATTATTGATACACCCAGGCGTTCGCGCTCAGTAGAATATAATGCACTTGCTGCAAAACTTGCGGTTACGGCGCGGCTCATGGAGCGAAATTGTGGAATAAGAACAATACCTTCATAATCGCCGTTAGCGATCGTTTTGTAAACTCGAGCGGCAGAATCTGGGTTTAATCTATATAAAGCACTAATCTCCAACCCAATCGTTAAGCCCTCTCTCGATAGAACCTGCATCGTTTCTTTGTGTTCTTTTGTTTGAATAGAGTACTTATGAATCTTTGCCATCGGATTAACTACGTTAATTCCAGCGGGAAGTGTTCTATCCGATACAATACCAAAGAAATCGACTACACCGACATGGCCTGCCGGTATAACTGTAAAACATTGAACCAATGCGGCAAATATTGCAAAAAGTGCAATAAAACCACTAACCATCATTGGTGTTCGGAATGTGATATTTCTTTGTTGAACAAATTTTTTACGGGCTGCAAGCCATGAAAAACCTGCAACAAATGCAATTAGTAGAAAGAAAATAAAAGACATAATTAACTCCTTTTTTTGTGTGTTGATTAGTTAGCTTATGCAAATTAAGAAAGTTCTAACGCATTTGCAATTTATTATTTACTTGTTGATATTTTAAATGAATTTTCGGAAATTTTCAGATATGCAAATTATCAAACCAAACCAATTGCGCCGCGGTGATATAATAGGCATCTGCGCTCCGGCGAGTCCGCCGGCATCTGATGCTAACCTCAACCGAGGAATCATATATCTGGAACAGCTTGGATTCCGCATTGAACTTGGCAAAAATGTTCTCCGAAAAAACGGATATCTTGCTGGCACTGACAAACAGCGCGCGGCTGATTTGAATTCTCTTTTTGCAAATCCTAATGTAATGGCAATCTTTTCCGTCAGAGGTGGCTATGGGTCTCACAGGATTCTTCCGTTACTTGACTATAATCTTATTAAAAATAATCCCAAAATTTTTGTTGGTTACAGCGACATCACTGCTATCCAGCTTGCCCTTTTTGCAAAATGCGGACTTGTTACATTTTCCGGACCGATGGTTGCCGTTGAGATGGCAGAAGGTTTAGAAAACACAACGGAAGAACGATTTTGGAAGATGCTCACATCTAAAGATAAACCTAACTCAATCGCTGGAAAAGCAAAGATACCTGTTGCAAAAAGAAGAACAGCAACAGGTAAGTTAATTGGTGGAAACCTATCAATCATCTCTTCACTTGTTGGTACTCAATATTTCCCCAACACAGATAATACAATTTTCATCTTGGAAGATATTGATGAACGACCATATCGTATAGACCGAATGTTAATGCAATTGAAACTTGCCGACGTGTTCATGAAAATGAACGGTATCGTGTTAGGAGACTTCAGTAGGTGCCGCCCTGAAAAAGGGAAACCTTCGTTGACGATCAAAAAGATTTTCCAAGAGACTTTTTCAACCTTCATGTTTTCAGTCTTATCAGACATTCGTTATGGTCATCTGAAAAATTCTATTCCATTTCCAATGGGTGTATATGTAAAATTAGATGGTAAAAAAAATCAACTTGAGTTTTTAGAGTCAAGCTTTTGTTAGTTGTCAATTCGACATATCCCTAATTTTTGATTATTCTTCAAATAATGTGTAAATTTTAATGAAATTTTCATAAAGAATAGTTGCCTGATAAATTAAACATTGCAATTTTTGCTTCGGGAAAAGGATCGAACTTCAAAGCGATTCTCGACGCTATATATTCAGGAACGATCAGGAATTCACGTATCGCTCTTGTAATCAGCAATAATTCAGATGCGGGGGCGCTGACAATTGCTCAAGAAAATAATATCCCAGCACTTCATATTAGTCGTAAGCAATTCGATTCGGATGAAAAATTAAATAAAACACTTTTAGGAATTTTAAACGATCATAAAATTAATTTTATTTTACTCACCGGGTATATGAAAAGGATTGATCCGGTTATTATACAAGCCTTTAAAAATCGCATCGTCAATATTCATCCAGCATTGCTGCCAAAATATGGCGGTAGTGGAATGTACGGCATCCATGTGCACGAAACGGTTATCGCTAATAAAGAAAAGATTTCTGGTGCGAGTGTTCATATTGTTGATGAAGAATATGATCACGGACCGATTGTATTGCAAAAGACTGTGCCTGTTGAAGCAAATGATACACCTGAAACACTAGCTGCACGGGTATTGCAAATCGAACATGAAATTTACCCCGAAGCAATCCGATTGTTTGCGGAAGGAAAAATAAAAGTTAATGGACAGAAGGTTTCGATTTCAAATTAAATGAAAAATCCAATCATTATTAAAAGAGCATTAATAAGCGTATCAGATAAAACTGGAATCGTTGAATTTGCCAAACATCTCCAGCGTTTAGGTGTCAAGATAATTTCAACAGGCGGAACCTTGAAGACACTTCGAGATGCTCAAATAGAAGCCAGATCAATTTCAGATGTTACGGCATTTCCTGAAATTCTTGATGGACGCGTAAAAACACTTCACCCAATAATCCATGCTGGACTGCTTGCTGTATCTGATAATCCTCAACATCAAAAACAGTTGAAGGATTTAAATATCACTCCCATCGACCTAGTTGTAGTGAATCTTTATCCATTTGAAAAGACAATCGAAAAAGAAAATGTCGCACTCGATGAAGCAATAGAACAGATCGATATCGGTGGTCCCTCGATGTTGAGGGCGGCAGCGAAGAATTACAAATTTAAAATTGTGGTATCGAACCCAACTCAATACCAAAACATAATATCAGAGATGGAAGCCAATGACGGTGCGATATCGGAAGAAACCCGATATCGCTTAGCGAGAGAAGTTTTTCTTCACACTGCTCGGTACGATTCAGCAATTTCGAACTATCTCTCGAAAGTTGATACCGATATTTCCAAACAATCTCTAACAGGAATATTTTCGATAATGCTTCCAAAAGTCGAAGATCTTCGGTACGGCGAGAACCCGCATCAAAAAGCCAGTTTATATGGAGAGTTTTCAAAATATTTCGAAAAGCTTCACGGCAAGGAGTTATCATATAATAACATTGTAGATATTCAAGCGGCAAGTGAGTTAGTTGCAGAATTTCATGAACCCACCGTGGTCACCATTAAACATACGAATCCGTGCGGTGTTGGCTCGGGAAAGAATTTAGCCGAGGCGTACGGGAAAGCATTTGCTACCGATACAAAGTCGGCATTTGGCGGAATAGTTGCGGTTAATAAAATTTTAGATATGGAGTCGGCACGACTTATTGACAAGATTTTTACTGAAGTAATCATTGCGCCCGATTATTCTGATGGTGTTTTAGAATTTCTTAAGAAGAAAAAAGACAGACGATTGATCAGGCAAATTAAACCGCCAAGCGAAGATAAGGGGCTTATCATTAAACATATTTCTGGCGGACTGCTTATACAGACGCCGGATGATGTGCTGGTGAATTCAGATCAGTTGAAAGTTGTAACAAAACGACATCCGACAGATGAAGAACGTTCCGCCATGATTTTCGGCTGGAAAGTTGCAAAGCATGTCAAATCAAATGCAATCGTTTATGCACTTAGTGACCGTACAATGGGAGTTGGTGCCGGGCAAATGTCGCGCTTCGATTCGTCGCGTATCGCAGTGATGAAAGCGAAAGAAGCCGGGCTTGATTTGCATGGAACTGCGGTCGCATCCGATGCATTCTTCCCGTTTGCAGATGGACTGCTTGAAGCTGTTAAAGCCGGCGCCACAGCGGTGATTCAGCCAGGCGGTTCCGTTCGTGATAGTGAAGTTATCAAGGCAGCAGACGATAATAACATTGCGATGATGCTTACTGGAATAAGGCATTTTAAACATTGAATTATTTTAACAGTTACTCATTTATTTATTAATATAACCATGGGACTCTTATCTTTTTTCTCAGCAGATTTAGCAATTGACCTTGGCACTGCCAATACTCTTATCCACATGAAAGGCAAAGGTGTTGTACTAAACGAGCCATCGATAGTTGCATTTGATCGCAATACAAAACGTATTGTAGCAATTGGAAATGAAGCTCGCGAGATGCTCGGCAGAACACATCGCGACATTCGAACAATTCGACCGATGAGAGACGGTGTCATTGCAGATTTTGAAATCGCAGAGGGAATGCTGCGTGAATTTATCAAGAAAGTTCACTCGAATTGGCTGCCGAGCCGAAGGATAGTTGTATGTATCCCAAGTGGTGTAACAGAAGTCGAGAAGCGTGCAGTGCGCGATGCGGCTGAACATGCCGGTGCGAAAGAAGTACACCTTATTGCTGAACCGATGGCAGCAGCTATTGGTATCGGTTTAGATGTTGATGCACCTGCCGGTAATATGATAGTCGATATCGGAGGTGGAACGACTGAAATTGCCGTCATAGCTCTTTCAGGAATAGTGAATGAAGAATCAATTCGCATTGCCGGTGATGAAATGAACAACGCCATCATCCAATTCTTCAAGAAAAATCACAACATCCTAATCGGGGAACGAACTGCCGAGGCAATTAAGTGCCAAGTTGGCTCAGCTATGCCGCTCAAAGAAGAAATCACGATTTCGGTGAAAGGACGCGATTTGGTCAATGGTATCCCGAAAACTACAGAGGCAAGTTCAGTCGAAATTCGCGAATGTTTACACGAGTCTGTTCAACAAATTGTTGATGCGATCAGACTTACGCTGGAACGAACACCACCGGAGCTTTCTGCCGATATTTTAGATCGAGGTATTATGCTATCGGGCGGCGGCGCTTTATTAAAAGGACTTGATGAACGTATTAAATTAGACACGATCCTTCCTGTCCACGTGGCAGAAGACCCGCTTACAGCAGTAGTGCGCGGTACTGGAAAAGTGTTAGAACATCTGAATCATTATAACAAAGTGTTGGTAAAGAGTAGGAGATACTGAGCCGGATGCAAGGTGCAGAGAACTAAGAGTATGCGGTCTCTCTGTTCTGCGCTATACCGTCAACGCTTAAGATGCAAAGACTAATTCATATCTTGTTATCGTTTAAGGAGTACTTTGTTCTGGTACTTTTGGTCATCGTCTCATTTATTTTGCTTGGTTCTAACGACAACACCCAAATAAAAGCTATACGTTCATACACGGTAGCATTTGTCGGAATATTTCAGAATACAATCTCTATAGTTCCGAACATGTTCGATATAAAGCGTGATAACGAAATTCTCCGCCAATTGAATGTAAATCTTTCGGATGAAGTTAATCGTCTAAGGCAAGCACGACTTGAGAATATTCGTTTGCGGGCAATGCTCAATATGAAGGAGCGGAGCGAATTCAATCTTGTTGCCTGCGACATCATTGGAAAAAGTTTACACCTCTTACGAAATACAATCACTATTAATGTTGGTGAAAGTGACGGCATCAAAGTCAACATGCCCGTTATTTCTGAAACAGGATTGGTTGGTAAAATAATTGCGACAAGCAATCATTATTCTATATGTCAATTGATATTAAATAAAGATTTCAGAGCAAGTGCTAAAGTTCAGCGAAGCCGTATAGACGGGATTATTTCGTGGAACGGTGGTGAATCAGTGCAGTTTAAAAACGTTACAAAAACTCAAGATGTTAAAGAAGGTGACATTGTAACAACTTCAGAATACAGCAGTATATTTCCACCCGATATTAAAATCGGTTTTGTCACAAAGATTGGTGAGCTTCAGGGGAGTCTTTTTAAAGATATTAGCGTTGCACCCAGCGTCAATTTTCCATCCCTTGAACAGGTGTTTGTTGTCATCACGACTATTGATCCAGAACGGATCGAACTTGAAAAAAAAGTTTCTAATCCAAAGAAATAATGCGTCATTTTAGATATTTAATATTTGTTTATATCTTAGTAATATTACAGACTCAGGTATTTCAGCTTTTTTCAATTAACGGTATAACACCCGATATTTTAATAATCTGGATTGTGTATGTCTCACTGAAGCACGGGCAGCTATATGCAACAATATGGGGATTTATGGCGGGCTTGATGTTTGATCTTATCATGGGTAATTTTATCGGGCTATCGGCATTAACTAAAACGGTTGCTGGATTTACAGCCGGGTATTTTTATGAAGAAAATAAAGGTCAGTCAACCCTCAGCAGTTATCGGTTTATCTTGATCGTCCTCACGGTTTCTTTAATCCACAATACAATTTATTTTATCACATTTACACGCGGTAGCGATATCAATGTCTGGAAAGCTTTCTTCAATATCGGTTTAGCTACTACATTTTACACATCGGCTTTAACACTTATCCCCATGTTTGCATTTGCACGAAAGTACACCAAGTAGTATGGCAGAGTTCGCAGAATCTTCAATTCGGAAGCTCGTTTTCTTTACCGTGGTAGGAATTGTTTTCTTCGTTTTTCTGGCGCGTCTAATTCAACTTCAATTATTATACGCGGATGTCTATGGGAAAAAATCTGAGGAAAATAGTATCCGTCAGATTGCCCGAACTCCGATTCGTGGGCTTATGTTTGATCTCAACGGTACGCTTATCGTGGACAACGGTCCAGCATATAGTGTTACGATTACACCTGCTGAATTCGGAATGAGTAGCATTACACTGCTTTCAAATATTTTACGAGTCGATACCCAAATTATTAAAGAAAAATTCGAGAAAGGAATTAGATATAACCGTTTTGCCCCAACTAAAGTAAAACGCGATATCGATTTTAAAACCATTTCTCTTCTTGAAGAGAACAGGGATCAATTACCCGGGGTTGATTATCAGGTTGAGTCGAAACGATTCTATTCCTCAAAATCGAAAGCTACGCATCTTTACGGATACACAAAAGAAATTTCAGATCAGCAATTATTAGAGATGGGAAACGAATATCGCCCCGGCGATAACATTGGTGCAACAGGCTTAGAAGCTGCTTATGAGCGATACCTGCGCGGAGAAAAAGGATTCGATCTTATTACAGTAAATGCACTTGGTCAGATAATAAATGACTATAACGACGGAAAGAATAACATCCCTGTACGTGAGGGAAGCGATCTTTATCTTTCGCTTGATGCTAAACTACAAGCCTTGGCTGAATCACTTCTCACCGATAAGCGCGGCTCTGTTGTTGCTCTTGATCCAACCAATGGTGGGGTGTTAGCGCTTGTGAGCAAGCCCGATTATGATCTAACAGCATTCGGAACTGTAACGCCGTTAGATGTGTGGAAAGAACTAAATGCAGATGAGAGCAAACCGCTTTTTAACCGTGCAACGCTTACACGATATCCCCCGGGCTCGACATTCAAGATGGTACTTGCCGCCGCTGCACTCGAAGAAGGCGTTATCAACCAGAACTGGCGAATCAATTGTACTGGGGCTTTCAGGTTCGGTAATAAAGTGTTTAGCGATCTCCACATTCATGGCTCGACAAATGTTGTAGAAGCGATTCAGAAATCATGCAATGTTTTTTTCTATCAACTAATGTTGAAAACGGGATTTGACCGTTGGACGAGATACGGCAGGGAATTTGGTTTCGGTCAATTGACCGGTATTGACATACTCGAAGAAAATCCGGGGCTACTTCCATCAGAAGAATATTACGACCGTGTTTATGGAAAAGGTAAATGGACTCAAGGTTATCTTATAAGTTTAGGTATCGGTCAAGGTGAAGTCGGTGTTTCACCTATTCAGATGGCGGGATATGCCTCAACCATTGCCAATGGTGGATATTATCATACTCCCCATGCCGTTTTGAGAATTAAAGATAATGAAGATAATCAAATAAAGGTAATCCCAACCGAAACGCGCAAGCTCGATATTTCTCCATGGGTGTGGAATGTTTTACAGGAAGGAATGTTTCGTTGTGTAAACGACATTGGGGGAACAGGTCAAGCAGCAAAAGTTAAAGGCGTAGCTGTTTGTGGAAAAACAGGCACAGCACAAAATCCTCATGGCAAAAAAGATCATGCATGGTTTATTGGATTTGCACCACGCGAAAATCCTAAAATAGCAATTTGTGTTCTGATCGAAAATGTCGGATTTGGTGGTGCCTTCGCGGCTCCGATCGCAGGGTTATGTATCGAGCAATATATCTACGGGAAACTTATCCGCAACGTCCAACAGGATATTATTACAACCTCACAATCTCAACAAGCAGAAGATTAATGGAGCTTTGGTATAAAGAGAATATCGATTTTAAAACAATAGCTCCTGTAACATTACTCTTGCTTTTAGGAATTGCATCGGTTTATAGCGCTACGTACGATGTTGGGGCATCGATTTATTTTAATCGACAGCTTATCTGGGCAGGGGGTGGTTTTATACTAATGATCACCATCATGCTAATTCCGATCCGCACACTTCAGTTGCTTTCGTATCCATTGTATGGAATCTCGGTACTGCTTCTGATTATTGTTTTAATTGCAGGGAAAATTGTTGCTGGATCTAAAAGCTGGTTTGGCATTGGTGGATTTGGGTTGCAGCCATCTGAAATTGTCAAAGTTACAACGGTGCTGGTGCTTGCGACGTACCTTTCACAAAGTCAAATCAATCTTCACCGGTTTCGACATGTAGCAACAGCATTCGCTTTTGTTATTTTACCGGTTGTCCTTATCGCATTTCAGCCGGATATTGGAACGGCGGTCATTTTCTTAGGTATGTTAATCATTGTTTTATATTGGGCGGGTGCTTCAAACTTTTTGATGATAACACTCCTTGCACCAGTGGCTGCCGCCATAGCAACTCTTTTTGGAACAACAGCGTTCTTTGTTGTTGTTATACTTACGCTTATTATTCTATTTCTGCATCGAGATAACCGCCTTTTTTCTGCAATGGTTTTTTCTCTGACTGTACTTGTGGGTGTCTCTGTCCAATTTATTTTTGGCAAGCTTGCACCACATCAGCAAAACCGTATAATTACGTTTTTGAATCCAGATGCCGATCCACTTGGTGCTGGCTACAATGTTATTCAATCGAAAATAGCGATTGGCTCAGGCGGTTTATTTGGAAAAGGTTTTCTACAAGGTACCCAAACACAACTTAATTTTTTACCGGCACAATGGACAGATTTTATTTTCTGCGTGCCCGCTGAAGAATTCGGATTCGTTGGTGCCTTTGCAATTCTTTTACTTCTTACACTTTTACTCATACGCGGTGTTCAAATCGCATCGATGGTAAAAAATAGGTATGCAAGCTTAGTTGCAATTGGC
>CAYYIJ010000049.1:10442-17494 GCA_964471945.1 uncultured Chlorobiaceae bacterium | reverse complement strand
AAGATATTTTTTCTTCTGTTCCTCTGTTCCCCATTCATTGATACCATAGCAAACCAATGAATTGTTTACAGACATTATCACTCCACAAGACGCATCAATACGAGAAATTTCTTCAATAGCAAGTACATAACTGATAGTATCCAAACCTGCGCCACCATATTGTTCTGGGACCATCATTCCCATAAAACCAAGTTCCCCCATTTTTTTAACAGCATCGTGAGGAAACAATTCTTTTTCATCACGTTCGATTGAAGAAGCGGCAAGCTCGTCTTCAGCGAATCTTCGAGCCGTCTCTTTTATCATTAATTGAGTTTCAGTAAAATCGAAATTCATATTTCGTGAATAGTGATTAGTGAATAGAGACTTCTGAAAAATCACCAAAAGGGTCACCCTGAATTCATTTCAGGGTCTAAAATCGCTTAGATTCCGAAACACCTGCCCGCAAGCAGGCGGGAGTTCGGAATGACGGGTATGGTTTTATAATATTTCAGAAGTCTCGAATAGTTAATTTGTCTATTGGTTGTTATTTATTTTCGTATTTATAAAAACCCTGGCCTGTTTTACGGCCAAGATAGCCAGCTGCGACCATCTTCTTTAATAATGGGCATGGTCGATATTTCGAATCACCCAAACCGTCATGTAAGACATTCATAATTGAAAGACAGACATCAAGACCTATGAAATCTGCCAATGTCAAAGGACCCATTGGATGATTCATACCGAGTTTCATAACAGTATCTATTGCTTCGGGTTTTGCTACACCTTCCATTACGCAATAGATTGCTTCGTTAATCATTGGTATTAATACACGATTTGATACAAAACCGGGATAGTCGTTGACTTCGACTGGTTCTTTTTCTAATTTTTTTGTCAATTCGATAATGGTATCTAAAGTTCCCTGATTAGTCGCCAAACCACGAATAATTTCAACAAGTTTCATCATCGGAACAGGATTCATAAAATGCATCCCAATAACTTGCTCTGGTCTTTTAGTAACTGCTGCAATTTCGGTTATCGAAATTGATGAAGTATTACTAGCGAGAATAGCATGTTTCGGGGAAGCGTTATCCAATGTTTTGAATATTTTAGTTTTAATGTCTCTATCCTCCGTAGCAGCCTCGATGATAATGTCTGCATTCTCAACCGATTTCTCGAGTGACAAAGTATTTGTGATTCGAGAAAGTGTTTGTTGTTTGATTTCTTCTGTGATGACTGCTTTTTTTATTTGTCTATCAAGGTTACTTGTAATTGTTTTTAATCCGCGATCAATGAATTCCTGGTTAATATCATTTAAAATGACAGAATAACCATATTGAGCAAATACATGGGCGATACCATTACCCATAGTTCCGGCACCAACAACTGTAATATTTTTTATATTCATAATTTTCCTTAATAAAGTTTATTAATAACGCTCAACGATCATAGCACTCGCTTCACCGCCCCCTATGCAGATTGCTGCCATTCCTCGTTTAACATTCTGTTGTTTAAGAGTATGAAGCAATGTTACAAGAATCCGGGTACCACTAGCTCCTATCGGATGCCCTAACGCAACGGCACCACCGTGAATATTGACTTTATTAACATCTAAGCCAAGAATTTTATTAACAGCGAGAGTAACTACTGCGAATGCTTCATTTATCTCGAAAAGATCTATTTGATCCTTTGTTAAATTTGCTTTTGTAAGAACTTTTGTGATAGCGTCTGCTGGAGCAGTTGTAAACCATTCTGGCTGCTTCGCAAATGAACCATGCGCGACTATCCGAGCTAAAGGTTTAATACCCATTTGGTCAGCTTTTGCTTTCGACATCACAACTACTGCGGCTGCTCCGTCATTGATCTTTGATGCATTTGCCGGAGTAATAGTTCCATCCGCTGAGAAAGCGGGTTTTAACGAAGCTATTTTATCGAATTTAACTTTTGGGGGTTCTTCGTCGATATTTACAACTATTGGATTACCTCCTTTTTGTGGAATTTCTATAGGAACAATTTCTTCTTGAAAATTACCATTCTTTTGTGCATCGAGAGCTCGTTTATAACTCAGAGTTGAATATTCGTCTTGAGCTTCGCGTGAAATAGTACACTCTTTGGCACAAATATCACCTGCATTTCCCATATGAAAATCTTTATATGGATCCCACAAACCATCTTTTATCATACCGTCGATAAGCTGGCCATGCCCCATCCTATAACCCGTTCTAGCTTTATCGAGGAGATATGGTACGTTCGACATACTTTCCATACCTCCACTCACAATAATTTCTGCATCGCCGAGGGCAATCGCTTGAGCTGCGAGCATAACTGATTTTAATCCGGAACCACAGACTTTATTAATCGTCATACATTCGACAAATGTTGGAAGTTTAGCATATATACTCGCTTGACGAGCGGGTGCTTGTCCGATACCACCGGATAACACACATCCCATTATTACTTCATTAACCTGTTCTGGTTTAATTCCAGCTCTTTTAATTGCTTCGGCAATAACAATTGCACCAAGCTTTGGTGCTGAAAATGAACTAAGACTTCCTCCGAATGAACCAATCGGAGTTCTGCATCCACTTACTATAACAACTTCGTTTATCATAACCGTATAAAAATATTTGTGATATATTTAAGAAATAAATTATTTGACTCGCATAAACTCGATTCTCCGATTCTTTGCCCTGCCATCTACTGTCGCATTATCAGCAATTGGTTTGGTAAACCCAAATCCTTTCGTGGTTATTCGGCTTGGATTGACCCCCTTGCTGGCAAGATATGCCTTAACAGCTTCAGCGCGACCAATAGATAAGTCCATATTATATCTCGCACCACCAACGTTATCAGTATGCCCGTGAATCGCAACGTCCACCGCCTGGTTCGCTATTAAGCTTGTCGCAACCTGATCGAGGATGATTTTTGCTTCGGGTAGCAAAGTAGTTTTCGCTGTTTCAAAATTAACACCTTCAAGAATAATCCGCTCACCAACATTGATAATAGGTACATCATCGTTCGGATCAAGTGGATTTATTGCCAACTGGACTTCTTTTCCATCAGGTATTCCACCGTCATCAGTATCAGTCTTTAAAGGATCCGTTTTATGCTTTAATACTTCATCGCCATCGTTCAAAGCATCACCATCAGTATCAACTTTCAAAGGATCTGTTCGATATTTAAGCACTTCTTCACCATCGCTCAGTCCATCACCATCTGTATCAATTTTAAGCGGATTTGTGCGATATTTTAGAACCTCATCACCGTCATTCAATCCATCACCATCTGTATCAGCTTTCAATGGATCTGTGAAATACTTTAATACTTCATCCCCATCGGTTAATCCGTCACCGTCAGTATCTTTCTTTAGTGGATCGGTACGGTACTTTAGTACTTCATCACCATCAGTCAATCCATCTCCATCGGTATCGGCAATTAAAGGATTGGTTTTATAAGTATGTACTTCTTCACCATCTTTCAAACGATCTCCATCCGTATCTGGATTCAGTGGATCAGTACCGATTTGTTTTTCTTCGTTGTTTAATAATTTATCGCCATCGAGGTCTGGATTCTCAGCTCGTAGAAACGCAAAAAGATCTAAGGTGATACTCCAGTAAGAATCATTTTTTTCCGATTTGATATCATCGAGATATTTGGTATTTGTAAAGTTATATGAGCCGCTGATTCCAAACGTTGTATTTTTAGAAATAGAGATTTGAAATCCTCCGCCAATCGGTAAATATGTTGTAGCGAGTTTATAATCACCCCTTGAGTTACGAGGTAATTTTTGATCGTTTTTATCTTTTGGATTAAAAAACAATAATCCAACACCACCATAAAAATAAGGGTTAACTATCGAGTTATTTATTGGTTGAAAAAATGCACGTAAATCGACAGTGTAGATATTTGAATTAAAAAAAAGAATTTCAGGGATAATAACTGTAGTATCATTTAATCCTTTTTTGATAAAACTGATTTTTTCGGCTTCTAATGTTCCCAAACCAAAACCAGCTTCTAGTCCGAGTTGAGGAGCTGGATAATATCTAAAAAAACCACGTCCCATAGGTGAATCTTTGATATCATCAATATCGGTACGTGGGATTGTTAACCCAAATGATGTCCCAACACCATAGGCGTTCGATAAATCTTGTGAAACGCTGGTATTAATGATAATTGTTACAGCAACGAGTAACAAGAATCTATATTTAGGCTTAATCATAAAGTCATAATAAATTATAAGTAGACTGCCTAATTTAAGATTTGCTCAGGATAAAGTCAAGAGAAATTACAAAAATTCATTTTTTTTAAATCTTTTTCATTGAAAAAATGAAAATATCAGCTATTCATTGAGCGTAAGAATTCTTTATTCGATTTTGTTCCTCGCATTTTGTCTGATAGGAATTCCATCGCTTCTATTGTCGAGAAATCGCTTAGGAGCTTTCTTAATATCCAAACGCGATTCAATTCATCTGCTTCTAATAATAATTCTTCTTTGCGTGTACCAGATCGGTTGACATCAATGGCTGGGAAAGTTCGACGGTCACTTAATTTTCGATCTAATATTATTTCCATATTCCCCGTACCTTTAAACTCTTCAAAGATAACTTCATCCATTCTGCTTCCGGTTTCGATCAATGCTGTTGCAATAATCGTTAGACTGCCACCTTCTTCAACATTTCTGGCAGCGCCGAAAAAACGCTTCGGGCGATGAAGTGCATTTGCATCAACACCACCGGAGAGAATTTTACCACTATGAGGTACTACAGTATTATGGGCTCGTGCAAGACGTGTTATACTATCTAATAATATTACGACATCTTTTTTGGTTTCAACCAAACGTTTGGCTTTTTCATGAACCATATCAGCAACTTGAACGTGGCGTTCTGGTGGTTCATCAAACGTTGAACTGATAACTTCTGCATTTACCGACCTTTCCATGTCCGTTACCTCTTCAGGTCTTTCATCAATTAAAAGTACGATAAGTACAACCTCTGGGTGATTTCTCAAGATACTATTTGCAATTTTCTGAAGTAGGATAGTTTTACCGGCTTTTGGTGGTGATACTATCATACCGCGCTGTCCCTTTCCTAACGGGGAAAGTAAATCCATTATTCGCATAGAATACTCACCGGGTGCTGTTTCAAGTTTCAATCGGTTGTTCGGATAAAGTGGAGTCAAATTATCAAAAAGAACTCGATCGCGCATGACATCCGGATTTTCGTCATTCACAGCTTCCACACGTAGTAACGCAAAAAATCGTTCCCCCTCTTTTGGAGGCCTTACTTGTCCGCTTACAGTGTCGCCGGTTCTTAAATTAAATTTTTTTATCTGTGATGGTGAAACATAAATATCGTCTGGTGATGGTAAGTAGTTATAATCAACAGAACGAAGAAACCCATATCCATCGGGTAATGTTTCTAAAACTCCTTTACTAAAAGTCAGTCCGTCTTTTTCTGTCTGAGCTTCAAGGATTCTGAATATAAGTTCCTGTTTACGGAGATCTGCATAACCAGTAATATTCATATTCTTTGCAATGTTAGTCAGTTCTGCAATCTTCTTAGATTTTAGTTCCGCAATGTCCATCGGCATGGTAATTTTGCTTCCTTATGATAACATCCTTTCACCTTACTTAAAGAATTTAATCTTCAATGTAATGCAATACGGATTTACAATTTGATAAGTTTAATGGTGGTTTACAATCTATCTGAACGTTATGTCGAGGAGCTTCCTCTTCAAGTTTTTTTAATATATGAGCTTTAATAATAAAAAGCAAGTTTTTATGTGATTATTTCAAGATATTTGAAACATTCACCGACTAAATATAGCGAACCAGTAAGAATGATCGCTTCGTTATTCCGGCATTCGTTTTGGGCGTACTGAATCCCTTTTTCAACCGAAGCAAGCCCTACCGATTTAATAGAATTTCGGTGGAATTCGTTTGAAATAATGTTATTTTCAAGGGCACGACTGGTTTTTGGAGTAACTGCAATCGCAAGGCGTGATACTGAGCTAAGAGATTTTATCATTCTTTTGTAATCTTTATCTTTCATCACACCGAATACAATAATATTTTTCCCACCAATTAATCGTTTCAAATTTCTGACGAGTGTTTGAATTCCATCGGGATTATGTGCCACATCGGCGATTATCAAAGGTTTTTTGCAAACAACATCGAAACGACCTCTTAAACCAGAATATCTTGCTATGTTTGCCAAGCCATCAATTATATTTTTATTTGTAATTTTTGAATAGCATTCGTTTTCTTTCAGATGTTCAACCGTTAATATTGCAAGTTGGAGATTTCTTTTTTGATGATCACCTACGAGTGGTAATAATATATTCCTGTATTCATTCTTTTCACTTTTTAATTGGATTGTTTGTCCTTCTATGGTTTCTTTCTCTGTAACTATTCGGCTGCGCTTATCAGCATTTTGGATTGGAGAAGAATTTAAATGGGCTATATTTTTTAGCTGTTGAAGTGCTTCTTTGTTTTTCGTACCAGTGAAGCATGGTGTGAATGGCTTGATAATTCCACCCTTCTCGAATGCTATACTCGAATATGTTTTTCCCAAATATTCTGTATGATCCATTTCTATATTAGTTATGACACTTGCTAATGGTGATATAACATTTGTTGCATCCCAGCGCCCACCCAATCCGGTTTCAATAACAGCGATGTCGACTTGTTGATCACTAAAATATTGAAACGCGATGGCTGTGGTTGCCTCGAAGAAGGTTGCTTTGTATTCTATGATTTTCGATTTAAGATTCTTTGTATAGCTGACGAGCATTTTTTCGGAAATCTTATTACCATCGATTCTTATTCGCTCAGTGAAATTGACTAAATGCGGTGATGTATACAAACCCGTTCGATATCCTGATGTTGTGAGGATAGATGCGATCATCGAAGCAGTAGAACCTTTACCATTTGTTCCAGCGATATGAATACTGGGAAAATTATTTTCAGGATTTCCAATGTATCTCAGCAACTTTCGAATATTCTCGAGTCCCACCTTTATCCCGAATAATTCAAGATTATATAAGAACTTTAATGTATTGCCGATATCTGACACAAT
>CAYYIJ010000049.1:0-10342 GCA_964471945.1 uncultured Chlorobiaceae bacterium | reverse complement strand
GGGATCGATGAAATTTGCTGTTCCAACTTGAATTGCTGATGCACCGACAAGAATAAATTCGATTGCGTCTTCAGTTGATAATATTCCGCCAATGCCAATAATCGGAACCTTTACAACCTTCGCAACTTCATAAACCTTCGCAAGCGCAATCGGTTTAACTGCAGGACCTGACAGTCCACCTGTTATGGTTGATAATTTTGGTTTATATGTCATCACATCGACAGCCATACCTACTACCGTATTCATCACCGAGACCGCATCGGCACCTTCATCTTCAACTACTTTCGCGATATCAGAAATGCGAGTAATATTTGGAGTTAACTTCACTATCAATGCTTTTCTTGTTGCTTTCCTTACACGTTTCGTTATCTCACCGGTTGCCTCACAGCTTGTTCCGAAACTTAATCCACCCTCCTTAACATTAGGGCAAGATACATTTATTTCATATCCGTGAATTCCTTCATGATCATCGAGCATAGACACGACTTCGTAATATTCCTCGATACTACTACCAGCTACATTTACAATTACGGCTGTGAGGAGATTTGTTAGAGATGGAAGTTTATCATTAATAAATTTATTAATCCCGATATTTGCAAGCCCGATCGAGTTCAGCATCCCACTGGCAGTCTCCACAATTCGAGGAGGAGGATTGCCTACACGTGGATGAAACGTTAGTGATTTCGTTATAATTCCACCCAGCTTATTTAAATTAATGTAATCTTTGCATTCATCTCCATAACCAAATGTACCCGATGCAACAAGCACAGGGTTTTTCAGTATAAGTTCACCGATTTTTATTGTTGTGTTAACCATTAATCGGAAACTTGATTATTCGACTATTAAACATCGGACCATCCTTACAGACAAGTGCGTATTTTCTATCACTGGTCGACAATTCTACGGGACACCCCTGACAAATCCCAAAACCACAAGCCATTTTAACTTCTAACGACATTTCACATTCAATCGGATAAAGTTTAATCATATCAGCAAGTGCGTTCAACATCGGGACTGGACCACAAGCATAAATCTTTGGTTTTTCAATTTTTTTACTCTGAAGATATTGTTCAACTAAAGCAACCACTGTTCCGTGATAACCTGCACTGCCATCATCGGTTGCAATTTTTATATCTTCAAGATAACTCGTAATCAACGTATCAGCTCTGCGTGCACCAAGAAATGTGATAATTCTCTTTTTATTAATTTTCAATTTTTTAGCTAATAATGGTAATGGAGCGACTCCTAATCCACCGCCAACGAGTACAGCATTTAAAAAATCTTCTTCTATATGAAAAGAATTCCCTAGTGGACCCATAACATTTAGTGTGTTGCCAACTTTTTTTGTGGATAATATTTGTGTCCCTTGTCCGATGATATTAAAAATTATGCTAACCTCATTCCCGTTTATATTATACACACTAAAAGGTCTACGGAGGAGAGGAACTGTGCTGTCATTAACTTTAATATTAAGAAATTGTCCCGGTTCAGCTAATGCGGCTATTCTCGGGGAATTGAATGTTAATATGAAGATATTCTCTGATGGATTCTCAATGCTAGTAATTGGCGATTCAACCTGAATCATATACCGTAATTCGCCATATTAATCTCCATCATCCTCATCATCAGGGAGAGGCTCATCCTCCTCGATGTCTTCGATATCCTGATTTTCTTCCATCTCGCGCTGCCGACGAATCTGTTCATCACGTGGTAGGTTTCTATCAGGGGAAGCAGCATCCAATTTAGCTGCACGCTTCGGTGCTTCAGTTTTTGAGACGGCTTGTATATCCTTTGTCTTAACAAATTGTGATAGTTTATTAGGATCGTCCTTGACAGCAACTTTCGGTTTTACTTCTTCAGAATAGATAGATTTAGGATATTCATTAATTAAAATTTTATACCACGCTGCTGCACTGTCGTTATTAACCAGCATATTTTCATATATCCATCCTATAGTATATAAAGCTTTTGGTGCATAAGGGGAAATTGGATACACTTTCGCAACCGATTGATAACTTTTCAAAGCATCATTAGTTTTTTCCAGTTGAAGAAGATTTTCAGCATGTTTGAATAATATTTCAGCAGAATCTACTTTAGCGGGGGCGGCAATCATTCCTAAATTCTTTTTTACCTGAATTGCGTAATCAGTTTCGTTATATCTTTCTAAAATAATTTTATAAACCGAATCAACTTTCGCTGAATCGTTTTTTGCCTGATATATTTCCGATATTGCATAGAGCGCACGAGGAACGAGCGGGGATTTGGAATGATGTGTTACCATATCGTTATACCAAACCATTCCTGAATCTAATAAATTAAGTTCATTGAGAAATAGAGCTGCAAGCTCGAATTTAGTTGTGGCAATTAACGATCGAATTGAATCAGGTTTTATGGGATCTGCAACGATTACCGGTTGAGATTTTTTATCAGTTATCATTCTTAATTTTGAAGTCGATGAGCTATCCCTCATTGATAATTTATCTTTTATCGAATCGTGCTGAGCGATATTTTCACTAATTACATCTGATATCTCTAATGGATCGTCCTCAAGATAATCAGAAATTTCTTCATCTGGGTCAGAAAGTTCAACATCAATATTTTGCAAAGTATCTTCAATACCGGCTCGCAATCGTTGGGCTCTATTTCTACGAGCATCGTAGGAATTTTCTGCTACCTTTACTGAATCGTTAGATTTATGAATCGTATCTGATGTTGAAGAAAAAGGTTTTAGCGAGGTGGATGAATCGGATTCAACTTCCAATAAATTAGTTTGAACCTTAGTTGTCTCTGCAATGATAGCTTGTCTGAGTAACGAATCGTAATTCGTTAAATTTGTTTTGTATTTAAAATAATTCGATAGGGTCAGTGCTTTTTTTTGTGCGAATGCAGTTATCTCTGAACTGGGAAACTCAGCTTTTGCTTTTTCATAATAATTATGCGCTAACTTCAAGTCGTAATATGTTTTTTCATAGATTATTCCACGCTGGAAGTGGCATTTTGCAGCGGCATCAGAGCGCTTGTATGTTGAATCAATAAAAGTATAAAGCTCAAAAGCTTTTACAGAATCATTCTGTTGCCAATAATTGTTTGCAATCTCCAGATCTACTAATCCTTGCTCTTCGGGTTTTAATTTTTCATCCTTCAATGCTTCAAATAATTCGAGTGCTTTTTCATACTTTCCAGCCAAAGATAACATTCTTCCTTGTTGTAATCTTGTCTGAAGCTCTTTCGCAAAATCGGTTTTGTATTTTGCTCCATTTCCATACGCATCAGCCGCTTTCTCATACTCATTCATTTTCTCATAGCATTGTCCGAGTTTATTGTAAAGATTATTCATCAATTTACTATCACCCGGTTCTAATGCTGCATACAGGAGGGATATCGCAGCTAAACCGTAATCTTCCCTCTCGAATAATATTTGTCCTTCGAGCATCGAAAATTTTAAAATTATTTCATCCTCACCCGCTTTTTGAATCTCTGGAAGCGACCCCTTACTGTACATTAAAGCTTCCTCCCACTTTTTCATCTGATATAAAGAAACTGCCGTCCATAGTTTTGCTTCATATCGAAGATCACTTTCTGGAAAATTTTCTATTAATTCTTTGAATTTTCGTAATGCAGATTCATTCTCTCCCTTATAGATGTATGCTTTACCAATCATTAATATAGCATCGTCAATCCATGCACTTCTTTGATAAAATTGGATAAGCTTCGAACATTTCTCGATCACCTTATCAAGTTTATCTTTAGTGCCTTTAGGAATATTGTAAATGGCGAAATAATTAGTATCACGATCTTTCTGAGGAGTATTTTCAATTTCATATTCAGCATCATTGAACAACTTTTTAGCGTTATAATAGGTATTGAAATAACCAGTAACATTATCGTACACCGAACAACTCGAGAAAAATGTTACACCAAAAATAATCAAAGTGAATAAGACAGCTATTTTCCTTAAAGGCAAGGGAATAATCCTTTTAAAATCATATACACATAATAATAACATAAGTATGATACATAAAATATTTCCGAAAAGCAATGTCATTTCAATTTGCGATTCTGCCATACATTCCTTATTTTTTAAAAAAAAATATAAGGTAGTTCCTTATGGGAATGTTTTCACAATGTTTTAGCGGTTCTACCTTCGGCATTAAAGCTCAGGTAGTCCAGGTGGAAACGCATATAGCACCAGCTTCGGCAATATTCAATATTGTCGGTTTACCCGACAATGCCGTAAAAGAAAGCCGAGATCGGGTGTATGCGGCAATAAAAACAACAGGATTTCGATTTCCACAAAATAGCCGGATTACAGTCAATCTCGCACCGGCTGACATCCGAAAAGAGGGTTCAGCTTTTGATCTACCCATAGCCATCGGAATCATTGCCGCCTCACACCAAGTATCAAGCGAGGTTCTAGAAGAATTTGTACTCCTTGGCGAGTTAGCTCTCGATGGAACACTCCGCCCGATTCACGGTACTCTGCCGATCGCTGTTGAAGTGAAGAAAAATAATATTCGCGGTATGATTGTTCCGAGAGAGAATGCAAAAGAAGCAGCGATGGTTGAGGGACTCGAAGTCTATCCGATGGATTCACTTGTAGAAACTGTTTCGTTTTTGAATGGTGAATATAAATTACTGAAACCATTTCATGTCAACATAAAAGAAATCTTTATGGTTGAGCAAAGATATCCGATTGACTTTGCCGATGTGAAGGGACAAGAAAATGTAAAACGTGCTCTCGAGGTAGCAGCTGCAGGTGGACATAACATTATTATGATTGGTCCGCCCGGTTCAGGTAAAACAATGCTTGCAAAACGATTACCAACAATTCTTCCTCCTCTCACTTTCGATGAAGCGATTGAGACAACGAAGATTCACTCGGTAGCGGGTTTACTTCCGCCTGATACAGCACTTATATCTACTCGACCATTTCGATCACCACATCATACAATTTCCGACAGTGCATTGGTTGGAGGCGGAACCATTCCAAGACCTGGCGAAATATCTCTCTCACATCACGGTGTGTTGTTCTTAGATGAACTGCCAGAATTTGCACGAAATGTTTTGGAAGTTCTTCGTCAACCATTAGAAGATGGTCGAGTAACAATTAGCCGCTCGAAGATGTCGATTGATTATCCTTCAAACTTTATGATGGTATGTGCGATGAATCCATGTCCTTGCGGTTATTTCACAGATCCGACCAAAGAATGTACATGTAATTCCCTTCAAATCCAGAAATACATGGCAAAGATATCAGGTCCACTTCTCGATAGAATTGATCTTCACATTGACGTCCCTGCCGTTAAGTACAAAGAATTAGCGAGTAAAGATTCGAGCGAAGAATCTCATAATATTCGTGAGCGGGTTGTTCAGGCACGTGAGGTTCAAATGAAACGTTTTGCTGGACGCAAAGGAATGTATTGCAACGCGGATATGCAATCGAAAGATATTCAGAACTTCTGTAAGCTTGACTCATCAGGTGAAGAATTACTTAAAATGGCAATTACAAAATTGGGATTATCCGCCCGTGCTTATGATAGAATCCTCAAAGTGGGTCGCACAATCGCCGATCTCACATCATCTCCTAACATCAAACCAGAGCATATTAGCGAAGCAATCCAGTACCGAAGTTTGGATAGGAATTTGTGGATGGCATGAAAATCAGACAATTTATCTGAGGGTGTTACGATTAAGCATGCACGGCGTCTAAAACCATTTTGGGATGTTTCGCCACAATGCACAGCAGAATTCTCGCAGGCCCATCCGGTTTCCGTCTGCCTTGTTCCCAATTCTGAAGAGTTGCCAGACTGATCCCTAGCAGCATTGCAAATTTTTGCTGCGACAGGCCAAGATGACGACGAATCTTCGGGACATCTGGGTCTTCAATCTTAAATTTGCGACTGGGCTTTTTTCTATTTTTAAGGATCGCGCCACCCTGTTCGATGCTTGTCATCAATTCATCAAATGTTTCTTTCTTCATAAATATTCCTCTGCAATAATAGTTTTGAGTTTCTTCAGTTGATCCGCTGTAAGATTACTCTGTTCATTCTTCTTAAACAAAAACAGCATGAGCAGTGTATCTTTCGGTTTTACCCAATAATAGATAATCCTGCTTCCACCTCGTTTTCCCTTTCCTTTAATACTCCATCTGAATTTCCGCAGACCATTTGAGTCGGGGATGATGTTGCCCGCTGCAGGATTTGTCGATAGAAAAACTTGGAGGTCTTTGTATTCATCATCCGATAGAATTTCCAAAACTCTCCTGGTAAAAACGGGTGTTTCTATGATTACCATATTATAATATACGCCATTGGCGTATAATTGACAAATATGATTTAATGCATACATGCATTAGTATTATCCGCTATAGGAACTTGGATAGAAATTTGTGGATGGCGTAAGATTTAATATTGTTGAAAATCTTCTAAAATATTCGTATGCTAACACATGATTTTTAATTCGATACGTGCAGAAACAAGACATTCTATCTATTAGAAAGAAATATGAATGCCAAAAATATTTGACAACATAGAAAACCAACTTCTAAATGGATTGAAATATACATTAGATGTTGTACATAAAGCTGATTTTTGTGTAGGTTATTTCAATCTTCGAGGTTGGAAACAAATCGCTGATAAAATTGATATATGGTCGGGCGGGGAAAATAGACAATGTAGATTACTCATCGGTATGCAGAGGAAATCAGAAGATTTAGTGAGGGAGTATTTTTCTGGAAAAGAATCTGAGCCGATAGATCAGAGCAAAGCTGTTAAAATACGAAAAGAGTTGGCAATCGAATTCAAAGAGCAATTAACAATAGGAATTCCCACTGAAGAAGATGAAAAAGGTTTAAGAAAACTCTCATTACAAATCAAGAAAAAGAAAGTTGTAGTTAAGCTGTATCTCCGGCATCCGCTTCATGCTAAACTATATTTGCTTTTTCGCGATGATAAAATAAATTCTATTATAGGTTATGTTGGCAGTAGCAACTTAACGTTGGCAGGATTGAAGAATCAAGGTGAGTTGAATGTAGACGTGCTTGAACAAGATGCAGCTCTTAAACTTTCAAAATGGTTCAACGATAGATGGGAAGATCGATGGTGCATAGATATTTCGGATGAACTTTCACATATAATTGACGAGAGCTGGGCAACCGAAGAAATTAGATTACCATATCATGTATATCTTAAAATGGCGTATCATCTATCGCGTGAAGCAATCGCGGGTATTTCAGAGTTTAAGATTCCTTCAGTGTTTCAGAAGGAGCTTCTTGACTTTCAGCAGAAAGCAGTACAGATTGCTGCTCACCATCTGAACGATGAAAAACGTGGGGGTGTCATCATTGGCGATGTTGTTGGCTTCGGTAAAACAATTACAGCTACTGCGCTTGTAAAAATATTTGAAGAAGATTTTTACTTAGAGACACTGATTATATGCCCCAAAAACTTAACCCGAATGTGGGAAGACTATGTTTACAAGTACAAACTTCGCGCAAAAGTTATTCCGATAAGTCAAGTGCAAAATATATTACCGAAAGAACGCAGATATAGGATTGTACTGATCGACGAAAGCCATAATTTGCGCAACCGTGAAGCAAAAAGATATCACTCGATTCAAGAGTATATACAACTTAATGAAAGCAAAGTTATACTGCTGACCGGTACACCGTACAACAAAACTTATGAAGACCTTTCGAATCAGCTTAGATTATTTATTCCCGAGGACAAAGACCTCGGCATAGCGCCCGATAGATTTATCGAAGAATTAGGCGGACAAGTTCAATTCATGTCGCAGTATCAATATCCAACAAGAAGTCTGTTGGCGTTTGAAAAAAGTACACATCCCGACAACTGGAGAGAATTGATGAGAATGTTTATGGTGCGACGCACCCGAACTTTCATAAGAGATAATTATGCAATCACAGATAATTCCAACGGAAGAAAATATCTCGAGTTTGCTGACAGAAGGAGATTTTATTTCCCAAACAGAATACCCAAAAAAGCAGAATATAAATTCGATTCGAACGATCCATCGGATCAATATGTTCAACTCTATTCTAAAAGCGTAATGGATATAATTAATCAACTTTCATTAGCGAGATATGGACTCGGTAAAGAGATAGCCGAGCATCCGTCGGTTGTTCCGACCAGAAGTGAACAAACAATCATCGAAAATTTATCGCGTGCAGGCAAACGATTAAAAGGTTTTTGCCGAACCAATCTTTTCAAACGACTTGAGAGCAGTGGGTATGCTTTCCTTTTATCTGTCAATCGGCACATCCTTCGAAATTTTGTATATGTTTATGCGTTAGATAATAATTTACCTCTGCCAATTGGTCCTCAGGAATCAAATGTGTTGGACGAATTCTTGGATGATGAAGACCCTGAGAAGAATAACAATATCAGCGATAAGTTGATACTTGTGACGGATGAGGAACAATTTTATGAACAGGCAAAGAAAATATATCAAACTTATTATCAGGTTCACAAGAATCGCTTAGACTGGATACGCGCGGAATTGTTTAACAAAGAACTAAGACAATCGTTGATAGATGATGCGCAGGATTTAATGAAGATTTTGGGCATTACAAAAATATGGGACGCAGATAAAGATAAGCAGCTTAAAGCTTTATTCAATCTATGCACAAAAAAACATCCTGAAGAAAAAATATTAGTGTTCACACAATTTGCAGATACGGCTGAATATTTGTTCGATCAGCTTAAAAGATTAGGAATTAACCAGCTTGAATGTGTTACAGGTAATTCAGAAGACCCGACAGATTATGCGTATAGGTTCAGCCCGGAAAGCAATGAAAAGTCAGACATCAAGGGCACGAATAAAGAAATTCGCGTTCTGATTTCTACCGATGTACTGAGTGAAGGACAAAATTTACAGGATGCACATATAATTGTGAATTTTGATTTACCGTGGGCATTGATACGCTTAGTACAAAGAGCAGGCCGAGTGGACAGGATAGGACAGCAATCGGAGAAGATCATTTGTTATTCTTTTCTCCCCGAAGATGGTTTGGAAAAAATTATTTTTCTCCGTTCAAGATTGAAAACTCGGATACAGCAAAACGCTGAAGTAGTCGGTTCGGATGAAGTGTTCTTCGAGGGTGATCCAGTTAATCTAGCAGATCTATACAATGAAAAAGCCGGCATACTCGACCGCGAAGATGATGGCGAAGTTGACCTTGCCTCGTACGCATACCAGATATGGAAGAACGCAACAAATAATAATTCGGAGTTGAAAAAGAAAATTGCAGAATTACCCAACGTTATTTATGCAACAAAACCGCATCCGACCAACGATAAAAAAACGGAAGGTGTAATAGTTTATACTCGAACAGCGGATGACAACGATATACTTGCGTGGGTAAATAATCAGGGCGAGATAATTACACAATCACAATTGACTATACTAAAAGCGGTAGAGTCCACATTAGAAACACCTGCTTTGAATAAATTAGAAAAACACCACGCGCTCGTCGCGAAGGCAATGGAACACATACGCGAAGTTGAGAGCAGTATTGGCGGACAACTTGGAAAGAAAACAGGTGCAAAGTATAGAACCTACATGAGACTTGTTCGTTACTACGAAGAAAACAAAGATACGCTATTTGTGAATGACTCTCTGAAGCGTGCTATTGATGAAATTTTTAAATACCCTCTTCGTGAAGTCGCAAGAGATACACTAAACAGACAATTAAAAGCTGGACTCGATGATGCCGGGCTTGCAGACCTTGTTGTGGCGCTTCGCGACGAAGGTAAGTTGTGCATAGTTGTAGAAAGTGAAGTTGAGAATAGAGAACCCCAGATTATTTGTTCATTAGGATTAAAATGCCAATGATAGGATTTGTAAATAACCAAGCACCATATTTCAATATAGCACCATATTTCAATATGGTGAATAAAAATAAAACCAGTAAATCAATGAACCGTTTAATTTATCCGCCTCCGGCGGAACGGTTTATTTACGGAGATAAGTGATGTTGCATTCACACGTTCGATTATTTGTTCATTTAGTTTGGTCCACAAAGAATCGAGAGCCAAATTTGATTTCTTCGGTGAGAGAAAGAATTAAAGAACATTTGTTACGGAACGCCAAAGAAAAAGAGATCGAGGTTCTATGTATCAATATTCAGATTGACCATGTTCATATTCTGATAAATTTACGCAGCGACCAGAAGGTTGATGACATAGTCAAATTATTGAAAGGTGAATCATCCCACTGGATAAACAGCGAAGATATTGTTAAAAATAAATTCATTTGGCAGCGCGGGTATGGGGCATTTTCGGTAAGTCAATCTCGTGTTGAGGATGTTCAGAATTATATTATG
>CAYYIJ010000048.1:0-18165 GCA_964471945.1 uncultured Chlorobiaceae bacterium | reverse complement strand
TTGTATATGCATCTCCTTCTTCTTTTGGCTCAATCGTTGGAGGAACGTTTGTTGTTACAATCATTGTATACCAAAAATTATAAGCCGCTGTCCAGCTCTGATCTGATCCTGTTCCTAATGGTCCACGAGCTACCCATCCCTTCTTTACTTAATGAACTGGAGTACCTGCACATTGTGGAAATGGACCTGAATCGTGTTCATAAAATTTCCAGTTACGGGCGGGCCAATCTTCATCTGTTGATGCTACTGGTCCATCACTACCCCATGCCGCCCATCTTGTTGCAACATCGTTATGGATATGTTTATTTTCCGAATTCACTATAAATGATATGACAAATCTTTGACCAACTGTTACGTGTAATGGTATGTTGGTTTCAGCTCTAGGAGCAACAAAATTCAATCCTTGACGATGAATTTTTCCATAACCACCGAATCCCCATAATTCGTCACCCCATGGAGGTCTTGTTGGCGGCGCACCGGCTTTAATAGTAGATTGCCATGTTGTATCCGTTGCATCTTCTGGAAATGCCGCTACTCCTTGATCTGCGTCATTAGTGTTGTACCAGTATCCCCAGCTTTGACATGGAGCGTATGATGAGTGTATACCCACACCAGGTCCATAATCGGGCCCTAATTTCGATTCAAGAATACGTAATAATATTAATGAATCCTTTGCACCATTTTCACCTGCAAGGTCCCACCAAAAAACGGTATCAATCTCACCCGATGCTTTGGCAATATACCATTGTGCCATCACATCTTTGTGATATGCACCAAAACGAGAATCCGATGGATATCGATCTCTGTCGTATCCGAAAAGAAAAGTTGTGCCACAATCTCCAGGAGCTTTCTTAGAGAGTGATTGGCTTTGTCGTTTCTTGATTAAATCAGAAGCATTATCATACTTTGTAATAGGTATGACTTCTTGATTTGGCGAAACGAGATATCGTTGTTGAGCGAATGATAATCCACTCACAAGTAATATCGATAGAAACAATGACAAAATCCGCATAAGTATGTCTCCTTATGTAATCAGTTAAATATTGAATTGTTAATTATGTTTAGGTTATAAATTAAATTTATTGACTTAAAAAAGATAAAAACATCTTTGAGGGTCTATTTGAATATACCCCTTTTCTTTAATATTGTCAAGTGTTTTTTTTAAAAAAATCTATTTTTTTTATTTTTTTATTTTTTTAGGGAATCTTGCGAATATTCTTAAAAAAATAGTGAATTTTCAATAGTTTCATTAAATTTCAAGAAAGATACAAAAAACGTGATTTCCATTGAAATATTGCACAAATCTGTATGCATAATCAAAGGATATCTTTATGTCATTTATGATATTATGGAGCCCGAATCCGATAGTCGGTCCGAAGATATTCTCTGCACTTTCTGATTTTGCAGTTATGGAGATCCCACTTCGAATATATATGAATTCATTTAAATACTCGATACCAAATTTATATTCATCATCGGAATAATTATTGTTTTGAAATACCGATGTCAATGTTATACAGCTATTTCCAAATAATTTTTTGTTATAACCCAAACCGACTTCGATGGTTGATGGAAGATCATATGCTTCAGATTCTATCTTCACGATAGAATTTTTTCTTTCACTGTCAGTAATCCTCGCTTCACGGAGTAAACCATTCCCATCGTATTTTAATTTACCACCTAAATTTTTAACTGCAGCGCCAACACTAAGTCCATCTATCCCTCCGATACCGGTATATTGTACACCTGCATTAAATGAGAAAGCGGATGCAGAAACTTCAGCCATCTTTTCATAAACATATTGAGCAGTAACTCCAACAGCGATTCGATCTGAAATCCCGCGAGAAAATGTTGCACCGAAAGTATAAAACGCCGGTGATGTAACCTCTCCTGTGCCGTCAGGATAATCTTCACTCGTAACATTAATATCTCCGATTCCCAGAGATTTAATAGAGAAGCCAATATGTCCGATAGTCGATAATGTAGTGCTAACTGCGAGATAATCAACATTGATGTTAGCGAGATAACTCATATGCGAAAACATCGAGTTGAAACTATGTAGTGAACGTGCAAGCCCTGCTGGATTCCAATACATCGCTTCTATACCGGTAATAGTAGCTAAAGTCGATCCTCCCATCGCAATAGAGCGGGCACCAATCGGAATTAAAAGCTGAGAAGCCGCCGCTGTACCAGCTTTATCCCCTCTGCCAGCGAGAGCGAAATCAACGAAAAATAATAACGCGATAAAATATATTTTAATAAATCTATTAAACATTATTGATTCCCAGGCGATTGATCTTCTGGAACAATCATCAGTTTCAAAATTTTATCGCCCAAGCTCTGACCATTCAAGTGTCTTAACTCAAGATGAGCAATGTATAAGCCGCTTGCTACTGGGAGTCCATTATAATTATTTAAGTCCCATGTTGTAAATTGTGTCTCATCATCTTTTTTAATTGTCCGGACGAGGATGCCTGCGATATTAAAAATCCGAATAGTTGCATACTTCGGTAAATGATTAAATGTAACGAATCGTTGATATCGATTGACCTCAGCTCGATTCATACCGTAGTATGGATTCGGGAATACATTTACTTTCTTAATTTCTTCTCTGGCTGCATTTAGATCATCTGTAATTACAGGCGAAGAAATAAATAATTTTTCATCTCTATTTCTAATTTCTTTATGGTGTTCAAAACGTATGGTTGTTCCAGGGGGAGCAGCGATTCCATCATCATCGATATCGGCAATATAAACACGACTTATGGAAACTTTATTTGAATAATAAAAACCACCGAGAAAAAGGAAAATCCGGTGATATAGATAATCCATCCTCCATGGTACATCATCATGGTATGTTCCACCGATATAATAACTTTGTCCAACATCATGTACCCACATCCTGGTACTATCTACGATAACAGCCAATGGATAAAAAGTTTTTACTGGTTTACCGTTGTATGTTCGATTCAAAATATCGACCGGCCTCCAAACACTGTCGTTTCCACAATCAGTTACAGTAGTATAAAGTTGTCGCCTTATAGTATCATTTCCAATAACTTTAACCTCCCAGGCTTGAAATGGCACACGTACAAATCTTGAGGTCGGCGCTAAAGATCCCATAAAGAAAGTCCAGCTTGAATCACCTGTAAAAGTTAATTCAATATCATAGTCATCATGACGCTGTCCTTTTAGCGTATCTAATATTGAACTACCAGGTCCTAGAACCATAAAATTCCCTGCTGAATTTGGCTGGTTAAACACCAGTTCTCTTGTCGGTTGATAATTATAAAGGGCTTGAGTAACAGTCCTTAGTCCATGAAAAGGCATCATGACTTGGATTGTAAAACCTTTCGTGATAACACGCTGTGGCGATATATCAACAGGTAGGCGATTCAAGAGTGTATCATTCTTTGTTGAATCTATTAGAGACCACTTAGGTTTTTCGTGAAAATCAACTATAGGATCAGAATTTCGATGGAAGAGAATCTTGTGAATATTACCATCCGATTTTGATATATCGTAATAATTAATTCGTACTTCAGCATTATTGAATCCGACATTATCCCAGACCTCGCTTATTTTGCTATCGGCAGAGTACGGATAAATAGTACCGGGATTCGGGCTGTGAGGAACTGCTTGATAAATATTGAGAGCAGATTCGATCCTTTTTTTTGTAACTGTTGGTTCAGGATTATAAGCAGTAGCTGTAACCGCAAAATAGTATTTTTGCCCGTTTACCAAAGTACGATTCCGAAATTTATCAGCCGTCAGCTCAAGATATCGAGGTTGGGTTCGGTCAAATGGCGTGTATATTATCCCATCCGTTTTTGATGCCGATGGCGATGGCAGTTGATAAATTTTATAAGTCTCGAATTTATACCCCTTCGAATTGTACGATTCTATTTTACGTATCTGCGCCGTATCAGATTCCCAATCGAGAATTATTTTATTGTCCAATTCGACGATTCTTACATTAGGAGCGGGAACTTTGTCGGGGAAATCGAAATTAAGATTAAAAGCATCTTGTGCCGCATCATCGATGTTCTTAATCACGTTTATCCCATCGCGATTATCGTTACCGATGCCCGCGATCAAACCGATAACCACTTCTTGGGTATCACCGAAAGCAATCGTGCAAGGTCCCGAAATAATTGCAAAACGTCTGTCATCGGCGGGATCGCTGATTCCATCTACCCAGCCGGAAAAGTTATGCGGATCGCCGTTCAGCTCAAAACTCGTACAGCGATCGGTAACCGGATCGACGAAACAAACGGGAGGGTTAAGTGGCTCGGCACGATAACCACGGTAAAGATTCCACCAACTACGTGTTGATGAATAATTTCCTATGTTATGATCTGTTTGGCGTGAGGATGAATTAAAATATGTAAAAGATGTCAGTGGTAGATTTTCATAATCATCGATGGTAGTCATACCCCAGCGCGCTGTTGCTCCAATTTTAGGATTCCGAGGTCCCTGCAGGAAATCGTAACCAACAACTGCAGGTACCATTTTATGTTTCGTAAAATCTACATCGGTCATTTCTGCGTTATAGGCATATCCCATTCCACGTTCAACATCACAACCGACAAAATCATTCGAATAATTTCCAATATCGGGATCAACCCATTTTGCAAAATACATAGAATCGATGCGGGCGGTAGATGGTGTGGTACCACTGCCCTTGTAAATAATTCGATACCGCTGAAATATCACATTTTGAAGTTCTTCAATATGTTTATAAGCCCAACAAGTTACCTGCATCTCAAGCCCGATTGGCAGCGAGCCATATAAACTTCGGGTTGCTGATGAATTCAAATCATTGGCTACGAACCATATTACCTGATCAGCTTTGCCTAATCCGGGTTCATCGCTAAGCGAATCCAGAATTCCTTTCGCATCTGGTTGATATCCCGGTATCCCATTCCGCTCATAATACGGCGCACCTTTTTGCCAGGGCCATTCAATCCAATCTTTTTGATATAAATCGCGTAATGTCCTGACATGTTCATTCTTTACGTCTATTAGAGGTATCTTGAAAAATTCAGACGCATCCGCTTTTAGATCCGATGTTGACCAGTCGCGCCGAACCCGATATATTCTCACATCAGGATTTTCAGGATTTTCAACAACCCCCGGACGGATGATACTCCCGGGAACCGTTCCACTCACATACGATTGCCCCCCTACACGTAGCACTTGTGAAGACCCATCCCGAACTAATCCACCCCAAAGCAATCCTCCTGCGTTTACAATTATTGCTCTCCCACGCGGGAAGGTAACACCTGCCATATTTTCTATCGTCTCGCGCTCTAATATCCCATCGTAAGTAGCCCACATCGAGACGTTATTGATATTCAACAGCGTTGTTTTTGTTTTACTGATAAGCACCGACGATTCGGCACTTTCCTTTTTTCCATCATCTCCTCCGATTACTGTAAATGGGAAAAATATCTGTAATGAAAATAAAAATGAGAAAATATAAAACACAAATAATAAAGAAGTGATTATTTCACCATGAGCATTTTTCGGTTAGCAATGAATTGTTGGTTATCAATTATTTCTGATAATGACTGGGCGATAAACCTGACATAATAAACACCGCTGGGCATTTGTACTCCTTCGGCGTCTCTGCCGTTCCAGAGGAATGTATATTTACCGGGGAAAAATGAAGCATCGACAATTGTACAAAGTTCTCTGCCAAGGATATCGTATATTTTCATCTGAATTTTTGCCGAACGATCTGTGGAAAATTCTATGTTCGTTGTTGGGTTAAATGGATTGGGATAATTCTGATACAATACATAACCGCTCGGTATCCCGGAAACAACTGGCTCTTTAATATCAGTTGGCATCGGAAATGAACCATATTTAATAATATAAACTGTTTTGATGGTAGAATTACTCACGATAAGAGATGTATCTAAATCCATTCTCTTTCTTAGTGTTGGATTGACTATCTGGTCTGTGATAACCATGCTATCGCAAGCAGAGGAAATAAATTTCCTGGGCCACGAGAAAGTAATCGGATACGATCCCATCCCGGGCTGAAAATAAACCTGAAATGTATCGATTGTAGAGTAATTATAAAACCTTACTAAATTCAGGATTAAACCTTCACCGATTAAAGGAGAAATAAATCGAGCGTCAAAATAACCCGACGCTACAGGCGGTAAAGTAAATTCTCCAATGGCTCCATCGATCCCCGATGTAGCTTGAGGGTGGACACCTAGATAAACAGTTTCTTTTTGGGGACCATATTCTGCGACAGTAATCGGTACAATCCAATTTGCCACACCACTGTATGTTGTAGTAAATGAACAAATCAATGACCATGCGCCCCATCCAACTTGATTCTTAGCTCGTACACGCCAATAGTATTTCGTTATACTATTTAATACTCCCGAAACTTCCCAGCTTAATTCAGTTATTGATGTATCATTGATAACAATTTCTTGGAAGACCGTATCTAATGCAACTTGTAAATGATAACCATCAGCGCGTTGGGCGATGCTCCAATCAAATATCGGTGTTACAGAAACTTTACGTGCCCCATTTGGCGGCGAAATTAAACGTGCGGTGTCGGGTGGATATAAAGTTGTGAATTTTCTGACTTGTGACCATTCACTCGTACCAAAAACATTTTTTGCATTCACACGCCAGTAAAATCTCGTGCTATTTAGGAGACCGCAAACCTGTTGAGATGGACGAATTGCCGGCTGCGCCGCTATAGTCGAATCGTCAACTTTAAGAATAGTAAAACCTGTATCCAAAGCAGCTTGAACGCGATAGGAGAGTGCATACAATGCAGAATCCCATACAAGAGTTACACAGCTCAGAACATTTCCCAATCCATCAGTTGGATATATCAAATTTGGAGTTGCAGGAGCCGGAATAAATTTTGTCCTGAACTTCCAACTTGTTGTGTATTGGCTCGAATCAATCGCATTCCTCGATTTAACCCTCCAGTAATAATCAGCCCCTTGTTCCAAAAATGAGTTAAACGTGTATGATTTTTGGTCGGTTATTAAATCAACGGTGAGATTCGAAAAATTGACATCAGTTGCCGCTTGAAAATGGTATCCGTCTGTACATGGATCATTCGTTGACCAGCTAAGCGTCGGCTTCAAATCAACATCAGTCGAATTATCTGCCGGGCTGACTAATGATGGCATTGCCGGTGTGCTGAGTATCGTTCTAAATTTATTCGGACTTGACCATTGACCAGTTCCCATTGCATTCGTTGTTCGTATCCGCCAATAATAGTTGATACAGGTTTGCAAAGAACTAATCTGGAAAGTAGTATCCGTTGTTATTGTATCCGTGTGCAAACTTGCGGGCGAAAAACCAGGATCATTCGCCACTTGAAATCGATACGTTACTGGTGAAATCGATGGAAAACTATTCCAGTTTAATCTTGGATTCAAAGCAACATTCGTTGAGCCGTTTGCCGGATAGATCGCTATGCTTCGGGTTTTAAATCGGTATGGATTGGATGGATATGCAGTTACACCATATTTATTAACAACAAGAACTCGGGAATAATAATATTGAGATTGTCCAAGATACGATAACTGCTTCGATGTACCAGATAATGTATCGTCAACAATAACGTTAGTAAATAATGAATCAGCCCCGACCTGAAGCATATAGTAATCAGTGTTCGGTCGTGGGATCCACTGTAGAGTCGGAAAATAAGAAACAGTTGTATCGCCTACAATCGGTGAAGTTATCTGTGCTTGGGCTGGTGGTCCGGGAGGGACTTTAGCGCCAGTCATAATAATATCTAATCTCGGAATGAGTGTAAGATTTGTATCAATAAATTTCGTCGTAGTGAACATATCTTCATTGACTCTCGTAGTCCATCTTAGACGCAAGGAAGTACAATATTCAGAAAGAACCGAAGGCCATTCGACATGTATTTGCTGTTTTAGTGTATCGCCAGCGTCTTTCTGAAAATTCAATCGAAATGTATCTGACTGTGATGAAGACACAAATTTATGAATATTGAATTTAACACCTTGCCCCAAACTTGGTGATCCAGGCGGACAATTAGCGAAAACATTTTTTAATCTGACATCAAAACCCATTGGGGGTGGTGGAAGCTCGTACTCTTGAAGTTTTTGTGAATCAACAACACCCGCTCCAATCAGCCCATGAAACCACCGATCTTGAAATCCGGTCAATTCGTATTGATCTAAACAATGTGTTGCATTAGGATGGATACCAATATAAACTGTATCTCGTTTGACCTTATTAAAAGTCCTTGGTGAATTAAAAAAGCTATCGACAACGATAAGTGGAATACGAAATTGGGGTGTTTGGGTTCGCACTATCGGTGGATTGTATAAATCACCAATAAAGATTAGAATTGCAAAAAAACCGAGTAAAGATTTAGATTTCATAGTATTCGATATATTATAAGAAATGCGGAAGCACCAAGAAGTGAACTTCCGCATTTTAAATTAAGCTTAAATTGATATTTTTTTATTTCAGTAAAATCAATTTCCTAAGAGCGGAAAAATCTTGTCCATTTCCGTCAACTGCTTTTGCAATCATCCGTACATAATAAACACCGCTGCTCATAGATTGACCATCCGTATTGGCACCATTCCAGATTGTTGAATACGTACCCGGTGGTAAGTCTTCCGATACGAGTGTGATTACCTTTTGTCCCAATGCATTATATACAGCTATATCCGCTGTCGCGCGTTTCTGTATATCGAAGCGGATTGTTGTTACTGGGTTAAACGGATTCGGATAATTTGATGATAATGCAAAACCCGTGGGTATAACCGTATTCTCTTGTTTAACTGAACTTCCACCTCCTAATATTGAATCTACCAATTTTACACCGTATTTATAGATATAAAAATATTTATAGCCCTGCGATATAAAATTGGGGATGCGCAATGTGTCCTGTGCGAACATATCTATCCTGGGTGGATTTAGGAGACCGGAAATATCTTCAAAAAACATGCTATCGCATCTTTCACTCAGATATGAAGCAGGGGGCCATACAATAGTGATCTCGGCATCATCAGCATTACCTTGAACGATTTGTAAAAAATATTTATTTGATTTTTCAGCATCTAAGGGAACTCCTCGGTAATCCCGATCTAATCCATTCCCCCAGCCCCATTGACTATCTTGCGGCATAACCCATCGGGCATCAAGACCCGGTTGCAATGGTGGTAATTCATACTCTCTGAAGTCACGTGAAAAACTATCTATCTCGTTAGTGCATAAAAGCTGATTGCCGAATAATAGAGTGAGTGATGTATCGCCTTCGACTGAAGTTTCAAAATATATCCAAAATTTTGATCCATCCTGTTGAGCAAGGGAAACAGAATTTAGAAGTAGAAATGTAAAAACAGCACAGAATAACATCAACGTTTTTTTTAACAACATTTGGACCTCTCCAAAATATTAATTAATAATGTGAATTAAATTTTATTTTATTAGCTCTCCCGTCCCACTCTCGCAAGACGGGAGAAAATTAGAAACCTTGCGAAGGTAGACCCTTCACTTGCGTTCAGGGCAAGCCCTTCGCAAGGTTAGAGATTAAGTGAATTACTTCACCAATACCATCTTCTTCACTTGCGTGAAGGTCTGGCTTACAACACCGTCCTCATCGATTTGTTCGGCAACAATGCGATAGAGGTAAATACCCGACGCAAGTGTGCTTGCATCGAATGTTTCTTCTACTACACCGGCTTCGAACTCTTCCCTGTCAAACAATGTTCCCACCTCTTGACCTAACATATTGTAGATCTTCAGTGTTACAATTGATGTAAAGGGTAGATCGAACGAAACTGTTGTTGTTGGGTTGAATGGGTTCGGATAGTTCTGACCCAATGCGTACACAGTCGGCAATGGTTCTGGCGCCGGTGGTGTAGCAATTGGAGCACCACCCGTGCATGCACGCAGATATTCTACTTCATTCAGAGCTTTCACTCCGGGGAAGTACAATACACTCGGGGGGGTGGTTGCTTGCCATTGTGTTACATCATAACCAAAGCCATCATAGAATGCTGCGTTAATCCGCCCGGCAACATAATAGAGGTTATCATACGTCGCAAATGGAACGCCTTCCCAGTTCGTCATTATTCCATCTGCATATGCGGCAATAGCATTAATGGACATTCCGTGCAGTGCATTGCCCGGCTCATAATAACACAAGTTGCCGAAGCCACTCGGTGTTATGCCCTTAACGCTTGCCAAGATATTGATATCGAGTATTGCGAGTTCTTGGACTAATTTATCATTCTTCTTGTTGGGTGATACACTTGCCCATCTCTTCAGCATTAATCCACCTTTATTGGTAACATCGAAGCCGCGTGCCGGTCCGGTATGTTTTGTACCCTTATCACACAACGTCTTCCATACGTCTCCGTATGCCTTTGGTCGGAAGTATGCTTTCTCTTTACCGCCAGCGTTTAACTGCTTTTCCAAACCGACCATTAGTGCCTGCTCGGTCTTGATTACTATCCTCGAAACCAAGTTTGCATAATTAGGTACTGTCGGTTTCTTCGCTGTCCAGTCTTTCACTGGCTTCGCTTTTGCACAAGCTGCAGCTTCTACAGGTGGGCAAATGAAGGTTGTGAACTTCTTATCATCTATAGAGCCTGTGTTGAAGAAGTTCTTACCTGTTACATCGGTACCGCTCACTACTGTAATTTCATAGAAAGTAACGCATTCAGTTACGAAGCCCTGTTTTACTTCCTCAGTAACAGTGTACGTGCCAGGGCCGAGTCCGGTGAATGAATATTCACCATTCTGATCTGTAACATCAGATGCTGAAGCTGCTCCAGTGAGGTTAACTGTCCACTCAGCCATACCGTAATCTTGACCATCCACGGTGCAGTTACCATTGAAGTCACGATACTTCACGCCGCTGATGCTGACATTCTTGAAGTTTCCGAAATCTTGGTTCTTCGGATTGTTTATACTTACATGTCCACTGTATGCGGTGAAATTATATGGTGATGTTGGTGATATTTTCCTCCATCCGGTCTGTAGTACTTCATCGATGGTATGTGAACCAGGACCGATACTATCGATACTGTAAGTACCATCGCCAGCAGTTAACGCTGAGTTACTGCCAAAGTACGTACCACCTGTTACATTGATTGTCCAGTTTTCTAATCCAGGATTACCTTCCTTAACTTCGAACTTCTTACCTGTAACCGTTACATATCTGAAGTATCCGAAGAATACACTGTGAGTCTCCATGCAGCTATCAACAACTACTGTATATTGATTTGGGGTGGTTTCAATCCAGTTTGATGGAATGGGTGTTACACGTTTAATAGTGTAAGTACCAGTATCGTTACTATAGAATATCTTCAATAACACTCCATCTCCAAGTGTGAACGAATCGAGCCTTACTGCACCCTTCCAGAATTCATACGATACCTTGCCTTGTCCTATTGGAATGAAAAATTGATCTTCAAGTCCTTCTATACCATCGCCGCTACGATCAACAGCGCACTTAACGGTCATTATGGCATAGACGAAGTTACCGAAGTTTTTGTTATCGACTATGTTGGTAGGACCACTTGTACCAGTCATTTGTATAGTATGAGTACCCGGAGCTGCAGGGAATGTCTGTCGGGCTACAGTTGGTTTTGGTATTTCCTTCACAACATAATTACCGGGATTACCAGCACCCCAGAAATAAGCGGGTGCACTTATGGTGTATGTACCGTTTGCTGCTGTTACAGCACTACCTATTAATGGTCCGTTAGCTGAATCTTTGTGTAATTGAATCGTCCAGCCGGATAGCGGTGGATCCACACCGGGATCATACACACCATTATTAAGCAGATCGTTGAATTTCAGACCGCTGACAAAACCTTGATATTTACCAAAGTTTATATTAGCGATTGTGGAGCCATCACCAGGATGATTGACGTCCCTAATACCAGTGGTACCGAATGGGAGTGTAAATGCATAACCCGGCTTGACAAGGCGAACGTTATAGGTTCCCGGTAAGCCATTATTTAATGTTGACAAGTCAAAGGAGTAATTACCATTAGCGTCTGTTAGAGTGAAACCTACTGGAACACCGAAGTAGGATAACCTCACTGTATCTCCAACATTATTTGGTTCCACATCTTTAACGCCATTACCGTTTAGATCATGAAATACATTTCCAGTGATAAAACCACCAGTAAATGTAGCTTCAGGACCGATACAGAATTTATCGAATGCCCAGCCCTCATCAGTATACCAGAAGTCAGCAAATGTAGCATAAGCGAAACGAATTACAGGTGCATTCTTTATTGCAGCGGGTAGTTTGATTTGTACAAAAACCCATCCGTTTGGTCCACCAGTATTACCGGCAGCATCCCAATATACGCCGTCTGCACAAGATGTACCACTTGCGAAATTACTCGACCATCCGGGCTGAGGTGCATTCATCGTTGCGGATGCAAAAGATACAACATGTGTATTCCAGTTTGAAAGATCAAGACATGATGCACCATCAGATCCTGACATTGCATTCTTATAAACTGCAGTGCTGTACCAATTAATTCCATTGGGATCGTTTAGAGTACCAAGATTTCTCCATACAACACCATCGGTCGTGTACCACATCCAAGATCTTTCCCATAATCCTTCGACATCAACGCTATGTACAAACGATACATAAACATCACCTGTCATTCCGCTCAAATTGAAGAATGGGCTTTGAACCTGGCTAAGGCGTTGGTCGCTATGATACCATGCACTACTTCCCGGAATAGCAGGATTACCAACTGAAGCATACCCTGAAAGTCCAGGTAACGGTGGTCCTGGTTTTGATACCCATGACCATCGAGACGCTGGGGCCGCATCATTATACGCACCACCTAATTTCGTAAAGTTCGTATTGTTCCAACCACCCACGCCTGCAAGCGCAAAGTCACCTGTTCCTGTCCAGCCTGCCCTTGTTCCTGCAGTATTGAAGTCTGTGCAGTAAGAAGTTGTAACAGCTACTGGATCGGAAACTGGCTGGGATCGGCTGAACGTATTGTTTCCGTTATTAGCATCACTTAACAATGTAGTTGCAGTAACCGTTCGCGGTGACCCCCCACCAACATTTGGTGTCCAGGGTGCAAACGTTACTGTTTTGTATTGTGCGGAGGTAAACGCTACTCCTGGAACTGTGTTATTATATGTTTCTGGTCCACTAATAGTAACATTAACATCAGATGCTGCTGGTGTGTTACTGTTATTCTTAAAACCAGCTATTACAGGATGAGCAATACCAGATGGTACACCACCGAAACCTGGTGATGGTATCAACACCGCTAATAAATCGACTGGAATTAATGGTGCATCTGCGAATTCGTCAACACCTGCATCAGGCGTTGTTAAGCTGCGTGTTTCAACATCAATATCTAACGGTACCGCCGGTGTTAATCCAGCTTGACCAATATTTGATGCACTTGTTGGTTGTGTATTATCTATATGTAGATCCGCTGTGAAATAAATCGGACCATATAAACCATTAGGATTACAACCCGCACCAACGCCGGCTGTGATCGTACCGGGTGAGGCTGTTGTGAACCAACCGTTTGAATTGATTGCACAGTAGTCAATTACTGTAGCAGAATTGACACCCCTCGTAAAGCTTGCGGTACCGCCTGTGATCTCGTTCGAGAAGGCGTTGTTCCTGATAACTGACGCACCATCATTATTCATGCATGTAGAAATATGTGATGGATAGCCAGTCATATTTGCGTTAAGCAGTACCGAGTTATGGTAGATATTCATGTTAGTGGTTCTGAAGCCAAGCGTTTGACCAGTATTGTCCATGTTGACAACACCTTGAATCCTGTTATTGGCAACAAGCGCGCGTCCGACATTACTAATGCGGACAGTCATTCCGTATACCAAGAATCCTCTTGGATTAGTGTTAATAACACTCTTAACATGATTGTTCAGTACTGTAGATAAATTATCTATGTTGTAAACATGCACGGCACTGTATTGTCCGAACCAATACAGAAAATTCGTGTTGCTGAAAGTGCGGAGTGGATTGTACTCGATTGTAGCTTCGCTTGGTAAATCAAAGTACCGTGGGTTTACTTCGATTCCATCGAATATATTGTTGTTGATACGGAAACCGAATGTAGCTTCCGCTAATATCCCTTGAAGAACTTTTCCGCCGAAAGCTCCACCGACCTTATTGTTTGTAAACCATACATGATTTGCGGATATGAAAAATGTAGGTGCCGTGAATTGTTGAAGACTCTTAAAACCAAATGTCGCATTAATGATCGTGCAACCATCAACTGTGATGTATTGGTTCAATTGTCCAGTTGCTGCATAAAGGAATATCGCAGCACGGCCGTTTGTTTGTGTTTCGAATGCACCCTCGATATTACCGTGAACAGTCGCATTCCTCACCGTGATGTATTGTGAGTTACCAGTAATATAAACGGTAGCTGCAAATAAATCATTCACCGGGAATGTTCCGCCAGAATATCTGAGAGTAAGACTTGCACCTGATGCGTTGATACCATCAATCGTGATATTTCTCGCATCATTAAACGAGATGCCCTTGCCATTACTTGCTGTAGAAACAAAATTCACAGTTACAGCCGTTCCAGCCGCAGGCCTAATGGTGAGCAGGTTAGTATTTCCACTGTACGAACCGAAAGTAGTGCCTGTCGGTTCATTGTATGTGGTGTTTATGAGCTCGAAGATAACGGGACCGTCGATACCAGCTCCGTTAACGTAGCCAGCCACAGCGGCGATCGACGAACCGTACGGACCTGGAATGGGGTACGTTCCGGCAGGTATTCCTGTTACTTTGGCAAGACTCATTCCAGCTTCCGGTATTGTAGCTTTGGGATTTGCTTGGTCCCAATCATAGCTTTGCATACTGGAAACTCTATCTTGCCTTAGCTCAGAATTATCAAGTTGTTGGAGTTTGTCTCCAATTTGGGTTTTGGCTGCACCGCTGTTCTCATCACTGGCAAAGCCGAGCGATATTAAACTTAACGTCAGTATAACCAATCCCATGAGTATTGTAAAACGTTTCATATATCCTCCTATAGGATTAATGAATTTGTGGATTAGTGAATTAGTTGTTAATTAAATTGTAACTTAGATTTTAATTTTTCTTATTTTAAATTTCTAATTTGAGATTAGGAACTGTAAAAAAATAAAACGAGGAACAACACATCGGGATGTTGTACCAAACAGTCTACGCGATATTCCTTTCGATTAAAATATTATGTTTGAGAAATAATTGAAGATCTTTATTTAACGAGCGGCTGAAAAACTAACGCTTAATTACATCAATTTATTGGGTGATTAGCTTTTCATATCCTGCTTAATTTTACAAAATCTTTAGATAAGTGTCAAGTGTTTTCTTAAAAAAAAAAACTTTTTTTTTCCCCAGTTAAATTATTTGCGTAATTTGCTAAAATTTAACAATTATTAAATCGAATATCCTTTAAAACATTATAAAAAACCATATTTATTGAATCTCTGCGTAACATCAGCGTTCATGAACTGGCGTTCACCACCGAGAATGAAAATACTGCAAACCCGTCATTCCGACATGTTTCTGGTCGGAATCTTAACCGAGCAATCCTCAATTGGCTAGGCTTAGATGCTGACCAAAAGAATGTCAGCATGACGTGAAGGCTGGGTGCTGAGCATAGCCGCAGGACATAACCTCTGTTTTCCGATCCTATTTTCATGGCAGTTAGATAAAAAGATTTCCCAGCAAATATTGAAACATGCACATCATATTACAATTTGAAATCTTTGAAAAACTTTTTTCATAATTATTTCATTCTGAACGAAGTTAAGAATCTTTCTCGTTTTTTCAATACTAGTTGTTTCGCTCCGCACTTAATGAACATGGTAATATGTTCATTAAAATTTGAATGATGGATATTACACATTTAGATGGAATCAGTGTGACCGTGTGGCTTGTGCTGTCAGTCTGAGTTTATCGAAGACTGACATGAAGGAACTCTGTTGATTGTCACCCTTCGACAAGCTCAGGGTGACCGTTGGGCTCGTGCTGTCAGTCTGAGTTTATCGAAGACTGACATGAAGGAACTCTGTTGATTGTCACCCTTCGACAAGCTCAGGGTGACCGTTGGGCTCGTGCTGTCAGTCTGAGTTTATCGAAGACTGACATGAAGGAACTCTGTTGACTGTCACACTTCGACAAACTCAGGGTGACCGTTCAGCTAATACTACTAATGAACATGATAATCTGTTCATTACAATTTGAGGAATGGACAATACCCATTTAGGTGGACTCGACATGACAACTAATTATGAGAAACTTCTGAAATATTATAAAACCATACCCGTCATTCCGAACTTGTTTCGGAATCTAAGCGATTTTAGACCCTGAAATGAATTCAGGGTGACCCTTTGGGTGATTTTTCAGATGTCTCTATGAATTATTCAGTGGTTTCAATTTCGTCTATATCTTCTATTCAAACTTTTCACATCGAGATGAAGTACTCACAATTGTAATTTAGATTCTAGTTTGGTATTTTATTTAATCTTATGAAAAAGTTCACATATATTGGTATTATATTTTTATTTTTACTTGTGCGATGGAATAGTTTCAATGCTCCATTCGAGAGAGATGAAGGAGAATATTCATATGCAGCGTGGCTCATGAGACAAAATCAGATGCCGTATGAACATGCTTTTCTGCAGAAACCTCCAATGATTATTTATACCTACATGATAGCACAACTTATCTCTGAAGATTCTCATATACCTCCCAGAATACTTGCCGCATTATCTGTGGGATTATCTACGCTTCTTGTCGGCATGATAGCATCACGTGAGTATGGAAATTGGGTCGGACTATCGGCAATGTGGATAATGACACCGATGTTCGGATTGTCGCACCTTGTATCCTTTGCTGCTAATACCGAGGTATTCATGATACTACCACTGTTAATTATGATATTCATATACACAACGAAACGAGACAAAGCAGATACTAAGCATTGGTTTGTGAGCGGCATCCTCGCTGCAATTTCGATTATGTATAAACCTATTGTGATTTTTGTGATCCTGTTTTTTTATATTGTTTGGTTCATAGAGATTTGGAAAACAGGACGAGGAACATTCGTCGTTGCTAAGTATGCCCTCTCAGCATTTAGCGGCATTATGCTAACAACACTGCTGATTCTTTTTCCATTTTTACTTCATGATTGGGGTAAGAAATTTTGGGAATGCGTGATAGCATATAACATTGAATATACAACAACAATTTCATCTGGACCTGCACCTTTCTTAAGTTTCGTCAAAGTATTCTGGAGCAACTGGTGGATTTTGTTTCTTTTATTAATATGGTTTTTATTTATCAGACCAAAACGTTGGTGGTATTATATGGCGTTGTTTGTGGTCTCGATAGTATCAATCTCTCAAGCTCATACTGGACATTATTACATATTATTAATACCATTCTGGGCAATCATATCAGCAATATCGCTAAATTCTATTTTCTGGCAGTTTAACCGTTTTACACAAACAAAAAAAACGTTCGTTCTCGCACTAATAATAATACTGCTCATACTTCCTATTCATCACCAGTTTACAAAATCACCCCAGGAAATGGTCGATCTGGTTTATGGAGGCATTATGAATCCATTTATTGAGGCAAGAACTGTTGCAGAAAAAGTTGCTTCGCTTTCGAGTCCTAGCGATTACATTTTTGTTGCCGGATCGGAACCTGAAATTTTATACTACGCTAAACGTAAAAGTTCTTCACGTTTTGTCATTATGTACCCGCTCATGTTCAACACACCATTTGCAAAGCAGTACCAGGAAGAAACAATTCAATCGTTAGAAACAAATCCACCGAAAATTATTGTCCAGGTAAGATCAAAAATGAGCTGGTTAATACAAAACGACAGCCCATTGATAATCGTAAATTACCTAAACAAGTTGCTATCATCTCGTTATCATTTGGCAGGCGGATATCATGTTGGGAGTAAATTGTGGCTCGATAAGATAGACGATAATGTTGAAAAGGGTTGCAGTATGTTGGTATATAAGAGAGACTTCTGAAATATTATAAAACCATACCCGTCATTCCGAACTTGTTTCGGAATCTAAGCGATTTTAGACCCTGAAATGAATTCAGGGTGACCCTTTGGGTGATTTTTCAGAAGTCTCTAT
>CAYYIJ010000047.1:0-18226 GCA_964471945.1 uncultured Chlorobiaceae bacterium | reverse complement strand
GTTAGTCGGTAAACACCAGTACCGTTTGTTGCAATGTACAATTCGAGTGAATCTCCGAAGGTAAGTTCAAGATCCAGAATACCCTTTACACCTGCAGGTAACTCAATCTCATGCCAATTGAAGCCAGCATCTGTTGTCTCATACAATAATGCAGAATCGCCGCAATCTGTGCCAACAAAAAGTTGGTCTGGAATATATGGATTTATTTCTATCGACTGAAAGTAACAATTTCCATAACTACTCCTAAAAACAGAATCCCAATCTTCAAATTGTTCACCTCCATTGGTAGTTTTCAAAATTCGATGGCTTGTCCCACCATAATGGATATTGGAATTGGTTGGATGATAAGCGAAGGACCAAAATGGAAAAAATTCATAGGGGTCAACAAAACCCACCCATGAGTTTCCTTGATCGGTAGATTTTGCAAAGAAAGGTATTTCAAAATTAGTTATTCCACTGATGTAAATAGTCCCATAAGGTGCGAGTTCTAATAAAGAGATATATCCAGCGTAGAAAATTGTAATCCAAATATTACCTGTTTTTTTATAAACAGCACATCCTCCTGAATACATGATGTGGTTGTTCATAGGATCAATAATTCCACTTATGAAATCTATCCCATAACAATATTTAATTCCGCTATCCGCAGTTACCCAACCATAATCAGTCAAACTCCAAATAACAGTTGAATCACCGGAATACCATTTATATATACCGGCTGTAATATAAAAACCAGACGCCCTTAAAGGGTGTGGATAAACAGATGTAATCCATTTTCCCTTTAGTCCTAATGATGTCCATTCAGGATCAGTGAGAGCGCGACTATAAACGCCGGAATCTACCGTACCAACGTATAACACATTTTTTAAAAGTTCAATACTATTTACTCTTATTCCCTCCAAACCGAAAGAAGTGATTTGAGTATATGAATTAACATTTAAAATAAATGCTGCTGCGATAATTATAATAGTTGTCTTCATGGCTCTTGTCTCCTATTATTTTGATTTTGTTATTGGATTAAATGGATCAGGAAAATTTTCTGAAAGTGAAAATGTAGAGTGCATATAATATTCCATCCTTTCCAATCATCATCTATTTTGTTTCCTGTGCTTGGATCATTTGCTTGAATAGAAAATAATATTAGAAATACGCATAAAAATCCCATTAAATTTTAATAAACGATTTCCTGCCTTCATTATAATCGGATGCAGCTTATTTAAGAATAAGAGACATCTGAAAAATTCTAAACAATACATCTCGCAAAGCTCGCCAAGGTCGCAAAGAAAATGTTGTGTTCAAAAATCAAACCTTAGCGCTCTTTGCGCCTTTGTCACGAAGTGATGCCGTTGGCACGAGAAACAATATTTCAGAAGCCTCTAATAAGATAATTCCTTTTACACTTAATGTCAAATAATATATATATCAGGTCAAAATGGGAACTCTTCACTGCTGTCAAAAATACCCTCTTGTTTTTTTATCTTTGGTTTTTGAGCTTGTAGATGAACGGAATTTGATTTGACGTAGATCGCTTTCCGTGGTGTTGTAGGGCAGGCGAATTCGCAGGCACCGCAACCAACACAAATGTCGTTATTAAGTTCTGGAATCTTTAGTTTTCCTTCGTAATCAACCATATAAACTGCCTTCGTAGGGCAATGTTCTGAACAAGCCAAACAAGCTTTTTTCCGTGCAACGACAACGCAATCATCTTTCACGAAAACGGTCTTGCCAATCTGGATTAATTTTTTAGTATCCGTGTCAACAGGAAGAATTGCACCACTGGGGCAAATCTTACTACAGATTGTACACTCATAATTGCAGTAACTTGCTGTATAATTCATTTTCGGTTGGAAAATCCCGGAAATCCCGTAATCGAACAACGTTGGGTAAAGCACCTGTGTCGGACATGCGCTTATGCATGAATGACAAGCCGTGCACAAACTTGAGAAATGGTTTACGCTTCTGGAACCAGGCGGTGTAACAGGATATTTTTTATTTTCAATATACCCGCTTGTCGATGCTGCGGTTGTATCGCTCAAAACGAATGCCGGTACTGCGAGACCGATTGCTGGTGTTGATATCTCTTTTATAAATTGTCTTCGTAAAGGATTAAAATTTTCTGACGACGCCGACCAACGATATCGTGCGTACGTTACACTCGATTGAGGACAAGATTTGATACAGTTAAAACAGCCAACGCACGCACTAAAGTCAATTAATTTCGATGCACTCTCGATGCAATTTGCCTTACAAACCTTCTCGCACGCACCGCAATCGTTGCAGGTATTTTCATTAATTACGATTTTGAATAGTGAGATACGAGCCATCAATCCTAAAAACGCACCGGCGGGGCAGAGCGAGTTGCAGAACAATCTTCCATGTTTATACGATAAGTAAACAATAACACTTAAAAAAACGGCAGGCACAACGATTACGCTGAGATCAATCTTCCGCAATGGTATATCATAGAAGAAGAATATTTGAAACGTACCAAAAATTTCAGCAAGTACATTATTCGTCAGTGTTACCAGCGGCTCAAAAAGATTTGTTAGAATCCTTCCGAAACTGCTAAACGGCTCGAATAGGTTTAAGAGTGTCAGGTTTCCCATCACCGCAAGAATAACAGTAATGGTCAGGAGTATATAATGGAAGATAAATGGCGATTTCACATATTTAAATTGTTTCCTTCGATTGATATTTTTATGGAAACGGATTATAAAATCTTGAAATGTTCCAAGTGGACAGAGGGTTGAGCAGTATATGCGCCCAAATGTAAGTGTCAGAATAATTAATACGGCAAGTCCAATTGTTGTTATGCCGATGTAGAAAAATAATTTCAACAATGATGGAATAAATTGCAGAGAAACAAGAAAAATATTAATCGACTCAGGAATGCTGTTGCGTGGATCGAGGAACAGCAGACTAATCGGTATAAAGAAGAGAATCGAAACAACGATGCGAATCGGTTTTAATTTTTCGAGCTTAAAATTGCTCACACAGTGATACGACTTATATTTAATTTATCCAAATCTTTCCTGCCTATCTTCATGTCCGCTGCGATTTGGATGTAATCGATATTTTCCGGTTTCATCCCAAACAATTTTGTTGCCGCTGCATCAACAGCAACGATGTCGGTAGAAATTAACTGTGATTTCATTGTAACAACATCTTCTACTGAAACACCGCGTGGACCGTTTGCTTTCATTACATAATAAGCATCAACAATATTCAGGTTAGGTTTTCGATAGGTTGCAAAATCAGCAATACACTGATGGAGATCGTTGCGGTGCCAGTATCTGCGATCCCAAACATTTCCCATTAAATTCTTCATCGCTATTGTAAGCGTTGTACCGCTATGGCTTTTAAGTATAGGAACATTGATAAACACATCTGCACCCAGGATAACTTCATGCTCTTTCGCTTTTGTTAGAGATTTTCCCTTCGAGATTGTAACATCTTGATAGTAACTTTCGCTATTGCCTGGGACCATTTTTCCACCAGCGTCTTTGGTGGCTTTCTCGATACCGCTGTTCTTGTAGCATCTCTGCCATTCATCGCATGTGTGGTCAACCACATAAACTTCTTTAGCACCAGCTTGATAACAATGTTTGATGATCTGCGAAACCAATTTTGGATGGGTATTAGCCGCACGCTCGGTTGCAACGTCCCATCCGATATTTGGCTTCACGACAACTTTTTGGCCTTTCATAATAAATTCTTTCATGCCGCCTAATACCTCAATCCCTTTGTCGAACATAATATCTGGTTCGCCACCCTTTATAGCAACAAGATCATATAAAGGTAGTTGATCGGCAAATATTTCGTCATATTTTCCGGCGGCAAGGAATGCTCCCATGGTTATTGAAGCCCCGATGCTTTTCTTGAAAAATGTTCTACGGTCCATAAAATCCTCAAATGATAATATTTGGTTATTGAATACTTATAACAATCTAATTTTCTTATAAGACAATGTCAAGTATAAATGTTAGGAAAATTTCTTACATTAACATAAGGGTAAATTTCTAAAAGGGAATTGAATATGAAACGGAAAATATTGATGTTTCTTTTATTCGTTACGATTTCGTACAGCCAGCCGCCTCCACAGCATGTTATTCTTGTGATTATAGACGGAGCACGATATTCAGAAACTCTTGGCGATGCGGGTGGTCAATACATTCCACGAATGAAACAGTTGGCATCACAAGGATCAATAGTTCAAACTTTTCTAAATGACAGCATTACGATCACAAAGCAAGCTATACCAGCAATTTGGTGCGGCTCATGGTCAAAACCACGCGACACTGTTATTAACGGCTTCAGTACACAATATGCAACCGTTCCCACGGTTTGGGAATATCTACGAAAAGACCACGCTCTTGATTCAACCGATGCGATGTACATATTGAAATATCTCAATGGTCCATGGCTCCCGAGTTATCATCCACAGTATGGTCCACTGTATTGGCCAAAATACGTATTACAAGGATCTAACGATCTGCAAGTGTGGCAGAATGCGCGAGCATTGTTTGAAACTTTGCATCCGCGATTTGCTATTCTATATCTTGCTGATGTTGATGGTGCCGGACATTCAGGAAACTGGACTACATATACTCGTGCAATAACTGTTGCTGACAGTATTGTGGGAATGCTTTGGGATTTTCTTAAAACGAACCCGCATTACAAAAACACAACCACATTAATTGTAACGAATGACCACGGTCGTCATCTCGATGGTGTTGGCAGCGGCTTCGTCGGACATGGTGATGGATGCTGGGGGTGCCGACGTATTATGCTGCTTTCAATCGGTTCGGCAGTCAAACAAGGATTCAGTTCTTCCATACAACGTAAAATTCCAGATATTACACCGACGGTTGGTGCAATTCTCAATTTCTCATCTCCATTTGTTTCTGGAACAGTTATAAGTGAACTACTCACTCCGATTTACTATAATGAACCAGACTCAATTCATTTTGGTGATGTCTTAAGAAGTACCTCGAAAGTTGACAGCTTCAAAATTTACAACTCGGGCGGTGTATCTTTGATTATTTCAAATATCACTGCATCAGATACAGTAATAACGATAAACCCAATCGCTGCAACAGTGACTCCACATTCCAATAAAACATTCAGAATAACTTTTTCACCCGACAAAATTGGGGTATTAAATGCCAAACTTTTTATTTCCCATGATGCTTCTGCGAGATCAGATACTATTATGTTAACTGGAACAGGGATAAGACCACCGGGTGAAATATGCGTCGATATAGAAAAAGGGTGGAATCTTCTTTCATTGCCGGTTCGTTCCTCGGATTCAAATATAACAAGTCTTTATCCGAATACGATCACAAGAGCTTTTATCTATCGAGATGGATATATTGCCGTAGATACGATCGGTATGAGAAAAGGTTATTGGTTAAAATTCAATACGCAGCAGCAAGTTACAATTACAGGATCTCCGATTTATTCGGATACAGTTCATCTATTGGGTGGGTGGAACTTAATTGGATCAATGTCGAAACCGGTTTTAGTATCTTCAATCACAAGTGATCCACCGGGTATAATAGCGAGTAATTTTTTTAGCTATTCGGGGAGTTACACAATAGCTGACACACTTGTTCCGGGAAAAGGATATTGGTTGAAAGTGGGGCAAGAAGGGAAATTGATTTTATTGGCATCTGATTAATATCATTATTTAAAGTTATAAGATTGTGATATTGGCAAAGAATGACGGGTTATGTTAACCCAGTCTTGAGATTTTTGTATTTCCGTGTAACGTGGTGGAGTTCTTCCTAAAACGTAATTGGTCAATGATAGCTTCTTTGGGGTGATCTTTTGCCTCTTACCCATTTTTTTCGTACTTTTAGCCAATCAAATTAATCATGTTGAGATTCTGAATGAAATCGATAATATCTTGGCTGTGGAACATCAAGCTGCATAATAAAATTCTTCTTGGGCTTTTATTCGGAGCAATCTTTGGTGCCTGGTTAAATGTTAGTAAATATGAATTGTCAATTCGTTTTTCCGAAAATGGAAAGGTACTTTCGATCACAATCCAAGAATGGGAGAAAATTGAACTTTTTGATACCAAGACTCAGGTTGTAAAAAGTATCTTCGGAAAGGAAGACCAGCTTAAACTTCTTAATTATTTTCAAGCTGTTAATAAAACCGATAAAGTAAATTTAGAAATGAAAGTTACAAAGTCGTGGAGGGCAGATAATGGGACTATTCAATCAAGTATCCAGACGTTTCATAACATTAAAGGTATCGAAAAAGTTAAATCAATTCCTCTTTACATCAAACCAATCGGGACACTCTTTATCCGACTGCTAACGTTCATCGCTATTCCGCTCGTTCTCGCCTCGTTAATCGTTGGTGCATCGAGTTTAGGAAACATCCGTACAGTTGGGAAAATTGGCGCTAAGATGATAATGTTCTACCTTTGCCTCATCACAATAGCAATCACAATTGGACTGACACTTGCAAATACAATTAAACCAGGAGAAAAATTATCAACGGAAGCGAGGGAGAAATTGTTAGTTGAATTCGCCCCTAACATTCAAGCTAAAATTTCTGAGAGCGTTGAGTTGAATGTCATCAACACAATTGTGAACATAGTCCCAACAAATCCAATCGCCGCTATGGCAAATGCAGAGATGCTGCAAATCGTTTTCTTTGCTTTAATTGTCGGTATAACCTTGACGATGATTAGAAAAGAAAAATCTGAGCCGGTTATACGCTTCTTCGACGGCTTCAGCGATATGATGATTCGCATGGTGGAGATAATTATGAAATTGGCGCCTCTAGGTGTGTTTGCACTAATAGCAGCAACAGTAAGCGAGTTTGGATTCGATATCTTACAAACATTATTCTGGTATGCTCTCACGCTCATCATCGGACTTACTATCCATCAATTCATAGTTCTTGGTTCAGCAGTGAAGCTTTTTTCAGGGATGAATCCGATAAAATTTTTCAGAGGAATTCGCGATGTCATGCTTATTGCTTTTACATCAAGCTCGAGTGCGGCAACATTACCCGTGAATATGAAAGCTTGTGAAGTCAATTTAGCCGTTCCAAAAAAGATCACAAGTTTCGTTCTCCCATTAGGAGCAACTATTAATATGGACGGCACATCTATGTATCAAGCAGTTGCGGCAGTATTTATCGCTCAGGTATATGGTGTTGAATTGCACCTCTCAGAGCAATTAGTTATTTTATTAACAGCTTTGTTAGCATCTATCGGTACGGCGCCAGTGCCGGGTGTTGGAATTATTATGTTGATTATCGTTTTGAGATCGGTGAATATCCCAGAAGAAGGAATTGCCCTAATACTCGGAATCGACCGTTTCCTCGATATGTGCCGAACGGTTGTAAATACTTCGGGTGATGCGGCTGTTGCAACATGTATCGCAAAATCAGAAGGAGTTTTGAATAAAGAGATTGAACCATCTGAAAAATTGTAATAAATAACCAAAAAAGGTCCGCTGAGCTTGTAAGCCTTTGGCTTACTTGTCGAAGCGTGAATTTGAGCAGGAATGTCATGGTTCGACAAGCTCACCATGACTATTACTTCATTTTTCAGATGTCTCAGATTGTACAGATTGTGTAATGATTATAGAAATTGGAAATATAAAAATCGGCGATGGTAAGCCGTTTGTGCTTATCGCTGGACCATGTGTGATAGAAGGGCGAGAAATCACACTCCGAACTGCTGAGCGAATTCAAAGGATAGCCAAGAAGCTTCATGTTCCTTTTATTTTCAAATCTTCATATAAAAAAGCGAACAGGACAAGCGGTAAGTCGTTTTCAAGTTTAGGAATCGATGAATCTTTAAAAATCATTGAAGGTGTAAAAAAAGAATTCGGTGTTCCGATTCTCACCGATATTCATTCTGAATCTGAGGCATCGTTAGCTGTGAGTGTTGCAGATATTCTTCAGATACCTGCTTTCCTCTGTCGGCAGACAGAGCTTTTACAAGCGGCTGGAAGAACAGGAAAGGTTGTGAACATCAAAAAGGGTCAGTTCATGGCGCCCGAAGATATTAAACATCAGGCGATAAAAGTCGAGATGACAGGTAATAAAAAAATCATGCTTACCGAACGTGGCGCAACTTTTGGGTATCATAATCTTGTTGTCGATATGCGTTCACTTCATATCATGCGGGCATTAGGGTATCCGGTTGTTTTGGATGTAACACACTCGGTGCAATTGCCAGGCAGCGCGAAAAAAGAAACAGGCGGGCAGCCAGAATTTATTTTCCCGATTGCACGTGCCGGTGCAGCAGTCGGAATTGATTGCTTGTTCATCGAAACGCATCCTAATCCAAAGCGTGCGTTGAGCGATGCAGCGAGTCAATTGAAATTAGATTTATTGGAAGGATTATTAAAACAAATCATAGCAATTGATAAAATCGTGAAGGAAAAAATTGGCATCTAAACAAAATCCACCCACAGGGTTGAAGAATAAACTCAACCGCATTCGAATGGTTGTGATGGACGTTGATGGAGTTATGACAGATGGCTCGATTATCTATGGGTCGGATGGTATCGAGTTTAAACGCTTCCATGTTCATGATGGTTACGGAATCTTTAGAGCGCGAAAAAAGGGGTTGCAGTTCGCGATTATATCGGGACGGATATCAAAAGTAACAACTATCCGTGCGAAGCGATTGGAAATCACAGATGTATTTCAAGGAAACGAAGATAAGGTAACCGTGTTCGAGAAAATTAGGTCCAAGTACAAACTCGATTACCGCGACGTTTGCTTCATCGGTGATGATGAATTTGATTTACCCCTGCTTCGCAAGGTTGGTCTCAGCATTGCCCCAAAAGATGCTATCAAGAAAGTCCGTAACGAGGTTGATTACGTTACAAAAACTGAGGGCGGTCGCGGTGCAGTGCGAGAGATTCTAGATATGATTTTAATTGCGAAGGGATTACTATAACGGTTCAATGACAGATAAAAAAACGATAATCGAAAAAGGAAAGCAGGTCATCCGCATTGAAGCAGATGCGGTTGCAGCATTAGAGAATCGCATCGATGATAATTTTGCCGCGGCGGTTGAACTAATTTACAGTTCAAAGGGGCGGGTAATTATAACAGGCATGGGTAAGTCGGGGATCGTTGCACGAAAAATTGTTGCGACCCTTAATTCTACAGGAACACCTGCAATGTTTCTTCATCCGTCAGATGCTGTACATGGCGATTTCGGGATGGTCAGGAAAGAAGATGTAGTAATTTGTATTTCGAAAAGCGGAGATACAGTAGAATTAAATCAGCTTCTGCCGCTATTCAAGCGGATCGAGGTTCCGATCATCAGCATGGCAGGAAACATGAACTCGAGACTCGCACGTGAATCAAATATCGTGTTGGATATCAGCGTGAAAGAAGAGGCTTGTCCCTACGATCTCGCTCCAACATCATCAACAACAACAACGCTTGTGATGGGTGACGCATTAGCGATGGCACTTCTTGATAAACGCAATTTTACAGAAGAAGACTTTGCCCTTTATCATCCTGGAGGAAATTTAGGCAAACGACTTCTCCTCAAAATCGAAGAGTTGATGGTAACAGAAGATGCCGTACCGAAAGTGAAACAGAACATCCCTTTGCGTGATGCTATATTAGAAATTACGTCCAAAAGACTCGGTGCTACATGTGTTATTAATGATAATGGAAAACTAATCGGTATGATTACCGATGGCGATTTGAGAAGGCTGCTTCAAAGAACGACTGACCTGACCAACCTAACTGCCGAGATGGTGATGACAAAGCATCCGAAAACTATATCAAAAAATATGCTGGCTGCCGTTGCTCTTCAAGAAATGGAAGCATTTAAAATCACACAACTTGTTATTGTTAATGATGAACATCAGCCGATAGGTATGATTCACCTCCACGAATTAATTGAGGCCGACCTTGGTGAAGATAATCAGTGATTAATGCAAAATGAAAAAATGCAAAAAGTAAAATCCACTCATCGCTTATTCTTTTCTGTTCTCTGCTCTCTACTCTTCGCTCTCTGCTCTCTTCTTTCACTTGGCTGCGAATCAAAAATCAAACCTCCTATATCTTCACTAGGAATTAGGCAGGATGTTCCTACACAAGAAAGCTGGGATGCTGTAATAACATTTACTGATTCTGGCAGAATCACAGCAGTACTAAGAGCGGGTCATATCGCTGTGTTTTCTGAACAGAAAAAAACTCTACTTGATTCAAACATTACGGTAGATTTTTTTGATGAAAACTCCAATCATTCCTCTATTCTGACTGCAAGAAGAGGGATAGTAAATGATCTTACGCATGATTTAGAAGCTCATGAAAATGTTATAGTCGTGAACGACAGCGGTACAACGCTGCGAACAGAAGAGTTATACTGGGCGAATAGAACTCAAAAAATTTACACACCTGCATTTGTGGAAATAAACTCTCGAACTGAGCAAATTCAAGGTCATGGCTTGGAGTCTGATCAAAGTTTGAAGTATTATACAATCCCAAAAGTGACTGGGAAAGCAAAGACGAATGCAAAGAGATAAGCCCTTAAAATTCAGGTTGGTCGAGTTCTTAACAGTTATTATTTCTACATATTTATTAAATTTTAACTTTCTGTTCGCTCAAAATGAAAATAATGTTGTAATTCTTGAACACGCCGATAGTTTAATTGGGGATATTATTGATGGTGAAGAAGCCAGGCAACTCATCGGTAACGTCAAGCTTCGGCATGGTAATACAATTATAACCTGCGACCGCGCTGTTCAATTTCGGAAAAGCAATAGAGTTTCAATGGAGGGAGTTGTCGAGGTTCAAGATGATACTCTGAGGATGGTGGGTATGCGTGGAATGTATTACGCCGATGACCGGATTGCCGAAGCGTTTGAGCGTGTTATGCTTGAAGAACCGCATACGACCCTTCGAGCAACGTATGGTAAATATTTCATGAATAATAAAAAAGCATACTTCAAAGGGAATGTCGTTGTTGAAGATACCGCATCGGTTGTAACGGCAGATGAATTGACGTACTTTCGGGAAGAACAAAAATCGATCGCCGATGGGAATGTAAAAATTGTTAATGCGAAAAACGGCATTACAATTTTTGGAAATCATTTTGAGAATTACAAAAAGGAAAATTACAGCAAGGTTACTGAAAATCCGAAAATCGTTCAGATTGATACAAATACAGCAGGAGAAAGGGATACTTTAATCGTTACTGCCGCAGTACTGGAATCATACAGAGATTCGATTGAACGGCTCGTTGCGACGGATAGTGTTAAAATTATCCGTGATGGCTTAGCTGCCGAGGCAGGTGTATGCATTTACTTGACCGACGTTGATAGCATAATATTGAAGAAATCTCCATTCGTTTGGTACGAGACAGGAAAGAATGAAGATAATCAAGTCTCCGGTGAATCAATCTATATCAAACTTAAAAATAGACGTTTGGAAACTGTTTATATTAATGAAAGAGCTGTAGCGATATCGCGTGCGGATACTACATTGGTAAACAGATTCAATCAGATGACCGGACAGCAAATTATCCTCCAATTCGTTGATGACAAGATAAATAAAATCACTGTCATCAATACCGCAACAAGTTTGTATTATCTTTTTGAAGACCGAAAACCGAATGGAATGAATATCACTACCGGCGACCAAATCGAGATTATCTTCAGAGATGGAAAAATTGATAAAATCGTAGCCACCTCGGGTGTTGAAGGAAATTATTATCCTGAAATGATGATTAAGGGTAAAGAGAATAATTACAATTTACCGGAATTCAATTGGAGAGAAAATCGACCTGAAATAAAATAAATGTATATTGAGAAAGAATGAACGAGCAAAAAGAAAATAATTCGATAGATCACGCACCAGTTATAACCGCCGAGGATACTATTTCAAATGGCAATACACTTCGATCAAACGGATTATACAAAAAATATAAAAAGCGTTTTGTAGTAAATGATGTCAGTATTGAAGTACGGCAGGGTGAAGTTGTTGGCTTACTCGGTCCAAACGGTGCAGGTAAAACAACAACATTTTATATGATTGTTGGAATGATTAAACCAACAAATGGGAGGGTGTTCTTTAACGATATTGAGATAACAAAGCAGCCAATGTACAAGCGGGCAAGAATGGGAATTGGGTACCTCTCACAAGAAGCATCTGTCTTTAGAAAACTCACAGTTAAAGATAACATCACAGCGGTGTTGGAGTTAATAGGAACTCCAACGAGTGAACGTGATGAGCGGTGTCAACAATTACTTGAAGATTTTGGTATTACCCAAGTTGCCAAAAGTAAGGGTTACATGCTGTCGGGAGGTGAGCGGCGTCGGACTGAGATAGCTCGAGCGCTTGCAACTCAACCAAAATTTATTCTCCTTGATGAACCATTTGCAGGCATTGATCCGATCGCTGTCGAAGATATAATGAAGATTGTGAAAAATCTGAAAAACCGCGGGATAGGTGTTCTTGTTACTGATCATAATGTTCATGAAACATTATCGATTACAGACAGATCGTATTTACTCTTCGAGGGTAGAATTATCAAATCGGGTACAGCAGAATATCTTGCTAACGATTCCGATGCAAAGCGTTTGTATTTGGGTGAAAAATTTAAGTTAGATAGATATGATTAAAAACTAATAATCCCAAAAATCCAGCTGCCAATGACGACAAGGACAAATGTAGTTAAGATCCATCCCAAGATATCTAAAATAAAACCAGCCCGAATCATATCCTTTAGTTTTACATAACCAGTTCCATAAACGAGAGCATTCGGCGGCGTTGCCACAGGTAACATAAAAGCCATCGATGCTGCGACAGCAACCACTATTGCAGGTGTTATCGGATTTCCGCCCGTACTAATCGCAATCGAAATAACTATCGGTACCATCATAGATGTAACAGCGGTATTTGATGTTACTTCTGTGAGAAAGTCGACAAACAGAATAATGATAACCACAAAAAGGAATGTTGACGGGATACCGAACAATCCAACAAAGGATGTTGCGATCCACGAAGCAAGTCCCGTTTTGAACATTCCATCGGAGAGGGCGATTCCACCCCCAAAAAGAATCAGTGTCCCCCAGTCAATTATTTTCGTATCACGCCAATGGAGTATAAATATATTTTCTTTGAAATTTACCGGGATGATAAACAGCAGTACACCGCAAAACAAGCCGATGGTGTATTCATCAATCCATCGTAATTGTTCTGCAACGATTAAAGGGAGCAGAGAATCCCAGAACGGGTTTGTTATCCATAACACTACTGCAAGTGAAGCGACTATGATTGTTCGCTTTTCACCAGAGGATGGTGAGCCAAGTTTATTTTTTTCATTAATAAGCTGTTCTTTTCCGCCTGGGATGCTTTTTATTTCTGGAGGGAAAGTTTTTTTAAGTATATACCAAGCAATTGGAACAAAGAGACAAACGTAAGGAACACCGAATTTCATCCAATCAAGAAAGGTAATCCGTACGTAAGATGGATCGCTACTAAATGTCGAATTCAGAATACCCAGGGCGATACCATTCGGGGGTGATCCGATCGTTGTCCCGACACCGCCTATCGATGCTGCCCATGCGATACCTAACATCATTGCCGTACCGAAACGAGATTTCCCCGGCTCTGCACCGGTCAGCGAAATAATTCCTATCCCCAATGGAAGCATCATTGCAACAGTTGCAGTATTTGAAATCCACATCGAGAGAAAAGCTGTTATTGCCATGATGCCAAGAAGAATCGCATGTGAATTACTTGCAAGGTTTCCTCTTGTTAGAATCCAAAGTGTTAAACGCCGATCCAGTTTCCATTTTTGCATTGCTCCCGCTATTAAAAAACCTCCAAGGAATAAATAAATAACCGGGTTAGCATAACTGAGTAAGGTATTTTTGAAATCAAATTCGTATAGAACTCCACCCTGTGTCCCCGTGATTTTTAGTAAAGGAAATAAAATAGCTGGCAGTAGAGCAGTGGCTGGTAAGGGAATCGCTTCAGTTATCCACCAGATTGCCATGAGCGTAAGTACAGCGAGAACAAGCTGCATAGACCTCGCGTCGTGATGTTGAGCGGTATGACTGAATTGCTCGAATGTCGGTAATGATATGATAAGGAAAAATAAAAATAAGCCCACGATGAAACCGAATGCCTTAAGATTCATCTGCAACGAATTCTCCTTGATTGTTCTAAATGTCTTGCTATTTCATTTTGACCTAAGGACTTTATCTAAAGTCATAAGTAATGTCTCAGCACTGAATGGTTTTGTGAGAAATGCCTGGACTTTGGTTCCTAAATTTTTAATATCGCTCGTTATCAAACCACTTGCGGCAATAATTTTAATGTTAGGATTCATTTTCAGTAAGGCACGAATTGTTACCGTACCGTCCATAACCGGCATCATAATATCTGAAATAACAACATCAATTATCTCGCGATTTTGTGCGTAGAGTGATATTGCTTCTGTCCCGTCGTTTGCCGTCATAACATAATAACCATTGCCTTCAAGTGTCGATTTAGTAATATCTCGAATAGAAGCTTCATCATCCACAATTAGAATAAGTTCGCCATTTCCTTGTGGCAGAGTTGGATGCATCATCTCTGCTAAGCTGGCTTGATCTTCTGCGTTTGCTGGGAAGTAAATTTTAAATGTAGTTCCCAGACCTACCTCGCTATACACATCGATAAAACCGCCATGACTTTTCATAATTGCGTGAACAGTCGAAAGTCCAAGTCCCGTTCCTTTTCCAATCTCTTTTGTTGTAAAGAACGGTTCAAAAATCATGTTAAGTATTTTTGGTGGAATTCCTACGCCAGTGTCGGAAATTGTTATCATTACAGTGGGCCCAGATTTTGCTTCACTATGCATTTTTGAATAATTTTCATCAATAAAAATATTTTCGGCTGATATAGTTAACGTACCTCCATCAGGCATAGCATCTCGCGCATTGACACAAATATTCAATAAAACCTGATGTATTTGAGTTGGATCGGCAGATATTGTCCATAAATTTTTAGGTACTTCCGTTCGTATATCAATCGATCTCGGAAAGGTTTCTTTTATAATCTTCGCAACTTCACCAATGAGATGTTTTGGTTGCAAAAGAATTCGCTCACCTTCGATACCCCGAGCGAATGCAAGTACTTGTTTAACAATATCTGCTCCACGTTGAGCGCTGGATTCGAGTGTATCCAGCATCTTTTGGCTGGCTTTATCTGTGGTTTTCTTTTTCAAAATATCAATTGCCATTACTATCGGAGCTAACACATTGTTGAGGTCGTGAGCAATCCCACCTGCAAGAGTACCGATGCTTTCCATCCGCTGTGATCGTAAGAATTGTTGTTCGAGTATTTTCTTTTCAGTTACATCACGAGAGACAACGACAACTTGCGATATTTTGCCATCTTTATCTTTAATTATACTTCCTTGTGATTCGATGTGACGAATTCTTCCATCATTAAGCAAGAAACGGTAATCTGCACGTTGGCCGACTCCAGTCTTAATTGTTTCTTGAAAAATTTGTTTTATCCTGTCGCGATCTTCTGGATGAATTTCTTGAAACGAATCCGTACCGCGTAAAGATTCCGGGGCACCGAGAATATTCTTGTAGGAGGGGCTGCTGTACACGCGTTTTCCATTAAGATCGAGTACCGCAATTAAATCTGCTATGTTTTCTGAAATTAAACGGAACTGCTCCTCGCTCTGGCGAAGTTTTTCTTCCGATCGTTTATGCTCTATTGCTTTTGCCACCTGTGAAGAAACATATTCAAGCATGTGTAAATCTTGTTCGTTATAGGCATGGGGATCCGAATAATGTTGTACAACCATAACCCCTATTGTTTTATTACTAACGATCAGCGGTACGCCGAGCCAAATCGATGAGGGGGCTCCAATAAGTTCGACTTCTCCTTGCTGTCGTAATTTCATATCGGTAGCTTCGTCGCATAGTAGAGGTTTACCCGTACGGAGAACGTACGCTGTCAATCCTTTCCCAGGATTAACCGGTGGCGCAGTTATATCAATCTCATCGACAAAATATGGAAAAGTGAGGAGGTCTCGTACTTCGTCGTATAATGATATATAGAAGTTTTTTGCTGGCATTACAGTACTGATAATTTGATGGACGGATTTGAATAGTTCATCAAGAGTTAATACCTTGTCTGAACTTTGAGAAATTTGATAAATGGCATTTTGAAGTACTTCAGTCCGCAGTCGCTCCGTTATATTTCGCAATGTACCTTCGTGGTATATTACATTTCCTTGAGCGTCATGCACGTAGTGTCCGTGATCTTCAACCCAAATCTCGGATCCGTCTTTACGGCGCATTCGGAAAACCTTAATTTTTTCTTGTCCGGTATCCAAGAAAAGACTATGTCTCTCTGAAGGGGCGAAGTAAAGTTCTTTCTTGATGTCGACATTCAGCATTTCTTCTTTGTTTGAAAATCCAAACATCTTCACCATAGCTTCATTAACGTCGACAAATTTTCCCTCGTGAGTGCTACGATATACACCGTCCATCATCTTATCGAATAGCGAGCGGTAACGTTCCTCAGACTCGTGGAGGGCTTTCTCCGATTGAAGACGTTCAGTTATATCTCTGACCAAAGCTTGAAGGTATATCTTGCCCTCTAATTCGATTCGATTCAATGAAACTTCGGCATCAAAAAGAGTCTTATCTTTTCGATTGTGTTTCCAATAAAAGCGTTGTGGGATTCCTTCCAGTGCAGCTTGAATCACATTGAGTGCCTTTTTTCTTGAGTCGGTACCATCGGGCTGCTGATTTGGACTATAATTCCATGGATTATGACCAATGATATCTTCTTTCTTGTCGCAGCCAAACATTTTAAGAGTCATATTATTGCATTCTATAAACCTATCTTCGCTCATGATAAAGATAGCGTCGTTTGCACTTTCGAAGAGCATGCGATACCTTTTTTCATTTTCCTTCAGTGCGTCTTCTGTACTCTTGCGCTCGGTGATATCTCTTGCAATCGCGATGATGACATCCTTGCCGAAGTAGGATCCTTTCGTTAGTTGAACATCCTTTGGAAAAATTTCACCATTCTTGCGGATCCCCCACCATTCAAATCGCTGTGGTTCACCCGCAAATGCTCGTTGTATAGCTTCCATAGTTGCTTTCAAATCATTTTTCCCGGGAGCTGAGAGAAACTCCGGCGTTTTCCCAATAAAGTATTTACATGGATAACCGTACATTTTAACTGCACCCTCATTTACATCGATGAATTTTCCTTCAGCATCTTGCACATAAATTGCATCATCGAGCGAGTTAAAAAGTCCCCTGTAACTTTCTTCTGAAGCGGCGAGCATTTCTTGGGCTTGTTTGCGTTCTGTGATGTCGCGGAAGCTCCAAACTCTGCCCACCGGTTTTCCATCAATTTTTTGCGGATGTGAGAAACGTTCGAAATATCTTCCATCCTTGAATTCAAGCGTGTCATAACTTTCTTTCTCGGGATTAGCATATAACTCCTCAACCTTTGAAATAAAACCTTTTGGATTTTTTAATTGATCTAAAACAAAATCAATCGCTTTTTTATCATCGTGTGTGTCTAATATAGTTTCGGGTATACGCCACATCTTTGCAAACTGTTTGTTGAAATCTGATATTTTCCCTGTACTATCGACTACAAGAATACCGTCAGCCGTAGAATCCAAAGTTGCTCTCAATAAAGAAATATTTTGTTCCTTTTCTTCCTCTATCCTTTTGTGCGCACTGATATCTATCAAAATACCTTGTTCGCCGATTATTTTACATGTCTTTTCATCACGGATTGGTAATGAGCTATCATTAACCCATTTCACATCACCTTTCTTTGTTCGAATTCGTATATCAGCTTTGTAACGAGGGATATCTCCCTTTATCATTTTACGACGGCACTCGACAGAATCGACGGGTATTTCAGGTAAAAGGGGGTTGATTTTTTCCACAAGACTATGAAAAAGTTTTTCCGTGAATTCATCAGATGGAACACCAAAGAGTTCTTTTATTTCAGCTCCAACGTATTTGTAATATCCGGTACCTATCATTGGTCCAAAGATAAGTTGATAAGGAATGCCTCCCGCGTTTTCTATCACATGGCTGAAAAATAATTCTGAATTGCTTATGGTTTCTTCAACTCGCTTGCTTTTAGTGGTATCATTCATGAACAGTATTATCACTTTGTTATATAAAAATGTTTACTTGATATGAAAGTTAATGTAAATCCAGATTATAATCAAGAT
>CAYYIJ010000046.1:0-18553 GCA_964471945.1 uncultured Chlorobiaceae bacterium | reverse complement strand
AAGATGGAGTACACTTCTAAGGTGTGCTACATCTGATAATGCGTTTTACATCCCTGTATTTCCTGAAGCTGAGTTTGCCTCATACTTCGATGGGCATTTAGTTAAAATCTCACTTGCTATAAATACACCACTCTCATATTTACCTTTCACAACTATAGCATCAGCAATCTCGAAGTTATTCGGTCTTGCTCCACCATAAATAACTTGTTGTTCCTTCCCATTTTCGTCTTTCATAAAAAATAAAAACTGCCGTGTTGAAGCATCGAATTTAGATTCCATATCTTTCATCCATACTCCTTTTACCTGTACTTTCTTATTCGAGATCATCGCTTTATCGAAAGTTACATACTCGACATTCGATTCCATGAAAGACAGTGCACCAAATACAACTGCTGCAACGATAATAATTCCACCGATAATTATTTTTAAATTCATTCTAATCCTTAATCATTTTTTCAAGTTTATCTATTTTCTTATCTAACCGTAACAAATACAAAAAGATTCCAACCCATCCCATTAGTACAATCAACAGTACTATATAAATCGAATTCTGTGCAAGAAAGTCTAACATTTATTCTCCTTTTAAATGATGTTTCAAATCGAGCCGCTCTACACGTACTCTTAAATTAAGCATCCAAAAATACAATGCTGTAAATCCAGCCATCGAGCATAAGAAAATAATGAGCATAGTAGGATTCATCGAAATCTTGCCTTGACTTACGAATGCTTCGTTGGGATGCAGCCCTTCAACGAGTCGTGGCATTATAAAAATAAAAAATGGTGATGTTACACCTGCGATTATCGCATAAACCGAGGATAGTGTTGCACGTTTCTCCTCACCTTCTACAGAAGAACGCAACGCAAAGTAAGCACCATAAATTAAAAGCAATACGAAGATAGATGTCTGACGTGGGTCCCAATTCCAAAACGAGCCCCAAGTAAACTTTGCCCACAACGAACCGGTTGTTGTAGCGAGTATCGCGAATATCAATCCCAATCCGGCTGAAGATGCAGAGACAATATCGTTAACCATATTTTTCTTTGATAAAAATTTTATTCCATAAATCAGCGACACGATAAATGCCAACGTTGCTACCCACGCCATCGGGACATGGAAGAATAAAATCCGGGCTTTGTCTTCAAGCCCTTCAACAAAGGGTAAATCGTACCAATTCGTTGGAGAAGGTGTTATAGGGAACGAAAGTCCGACAACAATCACCAAACTCAACCAGATACCTAATAAGAGTTTTAATGTCATTTATAAGCGATTTTAAACTATTTTAAATCAATAACTTGGTACAAGATACTAAAATTCAGATTGCAGAGCAAAACGTCTGTTATTCTTTCCAAATGTATTCGAATAACAAATAAGAAATTGCAGTGATAACGATGAGATATGAAAACAAAACTTGGAACTCACCGAGTGCATCACTGAATGTAGCACCTTCAACTGATAGCTTGGTTGCATTTATTACAGTAAGCAGTAACGGAAGTAAAATTGGAAACGATAGAACAGGATAAAGTGTACCTTTTGTATTTGCCTTTGCAATAATTGCGGCAATAATTGTAGATGCACTTGCAAGTCCGAGTGTACCTAAAAAGATTGTGATGATGAAGATTGGATAATTACTAACAGCGAATCCTGATACGAAAGCCAAATACAGTACTACTGTAAAAATATTTAAAGCACCAAGAAGAATAAGATTGAAGAGCAGCTTGCCAAAATAAATTGTTAATGGACGAGCGATAAGATGAAGAGTCATCACGGTGCCTCTCTCCTCTTCGCTAACGAATGTACGAGAAAGGCCCGACATAGTTGAAAAGAAAATGATAATCCATAGAACACCAGAAAGTAATTCTGGAGAAACACTTTCGTTACCGATTGCAAATAGAATTACTGAGAGAGTAGTAATGACGAACATTATTAAAGCATTTAACGCATAACGTGTACGTAACTCAGAGCGTAAGTCTTTTTTGAAGATTGTAAGCGTAGCAGATATTGCTGAAGATGCAGTCATTTATTGGTTCCTTTCTTGTTCTGCAAATTCAAATCAATCACTTGCTCACAATGTTTGATATCTTCAGAATCATTGGTTGCAACTATCAGAATACCATTCTTCTTTTGTTCTTCCATGATTTGATAAACAGTTGAGATCCCTTCCGCATCTAAGTTCGATGTCGGCTCATCGAGAAGAAGAATTGGTGGTTTATGAATCAGTGCAAAAGCGTACTTCAATCTCTGTTTCATGCCTGAAGAATAAGTACGAACATAATCGTTTTTCCGCTCCCATAAATTCACTCGTCTTAGAAGTTCTGCAAGATATTCATCCGTAGCGTTAATCCCGCGAACCTTCCTGAAGATATCCAAGTTTTCCCACCCGCTAAATTCATCATAGAGCTGGAGATACGGTGAGACGAGCCCGATGTGAATAAAATAATCGGAATGTTTGATTGTAGTTCCGTTGATGCTTATCTCGATATCGCCTTTAGATGGAGATAAAACACCTGCAAGTATTTTCAAGAGTGTTGATTTCCCCGATCCGTTCCTTCCAGCTATTGCCAGCGATTGGTTGGTTGCTAATGAGAATGAGATTTCGGTAAATATTTTTCTCCTGTTGAACGACTTTGCAATGGTAACAGCTTTAAAAGTTAACTGATTCATTTATTCTCTTATGACTGCAAATTTCCCATTGTACATTTTCCCTTCGACAAAGATTACATAAAAATAAATACCGCTTGGTACCAGGCTTCCTCGATTATCATGTCCATCCCATTCAATCTTGGGCTCAAAATTGAGAGACATTAATTCAATTTCTTTTTCAAAAACTAAATCCATACTAATGCTATAAATGTATAACTTCCCAAATTTTTCAGACGCTGCAGGTAATCGGAAAATTAATGGCTTCCTGCCTTTTGGTAAGAAAGGGTGAGGATAGACCTTCACATCCGATACAATCGAAGGAATCTGGTTTGTGGTACTATCAATTTCATATTCTTGAGTACTCCAAGAATCTTTTCCTTCAGTTTTCAACCGGACAAAGATTCCATTATTAAGCAATGTAAACGTATCGTCTCCAACATTCGCAAGCTCATATGTAAATCGAAAACGTTGTGAAGAACCTAAAGAACCTATATCAAGGTTTGAGACAGCGATCATCATATTAGGTGTTGTACAGCTATCGAAAGGTAAATTGACTATACATATTGGTTGATAAACCGAGCTAACAGCTTGAATACTATCAGTAAATGATGTATAAGTATGAGCATACTTGATTGGTGATCGTTTTATTATCTTGGGATAGTGCCGGGCTTCACTGTAATATTTAACTGTATCGCTGCTCGGTCCTGTATTAAAATTCCATGTTGTCCATTCTCGAAAAGCTTGCCGATATGAACCTCCAACTTCTACGAGCGCACTATCGAGTGCCTGTATCGAATTATACTGTGAACGTATTGTTTCCCAAGTTCTTCGCATAACATTTCGAGAATATCGTTTCTCGATGAACTTTCCCCATATTGCCCGGCTATATGAAACATTTTGAGATGAAGACGTGAATGAAATATCGGGATACCGAAACTGACCCCTTGGTTCGCCTCTGGAATTTTTAATATATTGATAGTAATCATTTACCTCATCAAATACCACATCCTCCATCCATGTTGATGTTAATTCATAAAAATATAGATCGGTATTCAAGAATCCATACGATCCTAATTGTATTGCATGATGAAACTCGTGTGCCGATGTAACCTTTACACCAGCAATTCCTTTACTGTAAACATCCATAAAGTCATTGTCAATCCTAATATACGATGTATAACGGGGAGGAATATAATTGTCAATCCTATCTGATTCTGAAAATACTGTCTCACCATAAAGAGAAGATCCTAAATTTTCGATCTCAATTACATAATATAATTGTCCTACTTGCATTGGTGGTGGTAAATAACCAAGAGTATCGATAAAATATTCCCAAGAGTGATTAAAATATTTACCAACAGAGTCAACAAATGCTAATGATGTATTTGGTATTCTCTGGCCATACTCATCAAGGAGAGCAGGCTCATTATAATCAGATGTATCATAAAATATCTTGAAGTGGCCTATGATTGTATCTCGATGAAATGATTTAGGTGACATTAGTGTTCGTAACCTATTTTTCTGTTGGTCCGAAAATTGATTCCAATTTCTTGCAACTTCGAATGATAACCACAATCCACATTTACCGTGTGTTTCGAAAGAATCAACTGTCATTGGAGAATAATCGCCTTGATATCTCGCCTCAGCGATTAAGAGCAATCTATCTAAGTAATTAATGCTTTCAATCTGTTTTTGTGAAAAGGCAATATGTATTGGAAAAAATACCAAAATCAATATTTTAAATACGAAGTACATTGAAATCATTCCGCCTTATGCGGAAATATTATCTCCAAAAATCCTTCTGAAGCGTTCGTAATAATAAGTTCCGCTGTGCCATCTTCATTGAGATCAGCAAAATCGAAATCGCTGCTTGTCCCTGCAGTGGCAATTCTTATGGGAGATGTAAATGTAGCATCACCTTTACCCAAACATACATTAATTGTTCGCGTTATATTATCTACGTAAACTAGATCCAAGATATCATCGTCATCAACATTCTTCATCTTCAAGTTTTGAACTGACGAAGTCGAAATATTTAGCATTACACTGCTTTCTGAAAACGGTTGCACAGTATCTTTTTGCCCTGTGAAAATATTGAAACTGTTATCAGCTCCTTCTAGGTATAGAATTATATCATTTAAATTATCATTGTTGAGATCCACAGTTTGTAGCAAAGCGGAAACTGGTTCTGATGTATCGAAACTATACAACTTGTAGCGATGTAAAGAAATCTGGGATGCCGATAAACTGGTCTGAAACAAATGTTCTATTTTGTTCTTTCTGTCAAAAGCAACATAAACGACTTGTTTATCCTTTCCTTCATCTAAATTTCCGATCGAAGCTGTGATTACAGAATATGATGTATCAAGGGGATAGAATCGTTGGACAAATTTATTATTGCTTATTTGTTCATATTTAATTATTGTTCCTTGGTGTGTCTTTTTTTCTCGCTCGAGCGTAAAAATGTCTAATCTTCTGTCTTTAGATTCATTTTCTTGAACATGAAGAATATCAGTCTCTCCTTGGGTTAGGAAATGATATTTTTGATATGATAAAGAATATGGATTCAACTCAACAACACCAATTTTATTTTCTTCTGGTATTGAACTTATAATGACTGCCGTAGTTTCATCCTTTGAAAAATTATTTAGCTTGTATAATTGAAAAGGCAATTGAAACGAAATCATTCCCGCAAAATTTCCATCCCCGTAATTTTTATAAAGCGATAAAGTTTTTGAGCCGTTGTTGCCAATCAGAATGTCATTCCAGCCATCCCGATCAATGTCGTAAGAAATTATGCTGGCCGGTTTTATTCCACATGAGAATTTTTGCACTTTAAATGATGTAAAAGGACACTTAGCATTATGAAATATCCTGAGCCGATCATAAACAGTATCTAATGTAGCTATATGGGGATGATTATTTATCGAAGGCAAATAAAAATTGAAAGTTGTTGGAGCTTGCCCAGTATGAAAAGGAATTTCTTCAACAAACATTCCATCTCCGTCATTAAGTATAACCGTTAAGTTATCATTTAATGATGATAGTATTGCTAAATCATTTTTCCCATCAGCGTTAATATCTGCTGCATCCAATATAGTTAGCATTTCCTTAAGGTTGATAATTTGATGTGGATAAAAGCTGCCGAAACCATCATTAAGATATGTTTGACACTTTTTTTCATCGGGGATTGAAACTATTAAATCTTTAGCTGGCTCAGAATCAATATTAGTTATTGTCAACAGTGTTGGTTCACTCGGAAACCTAAAATTCGATGGATCACTAAAAGTCATTTTACCAAAACCGGAAAAGATTAATACCTCATTACTGATCCAGTTAACTGCTATAATGTCGTTTATGATATCATCATGAATATCGATTACATTCATATAGCTGAATGAATATTCAGGAAACACAATCATGGGTATGCGAAAAGAACCATTCCCATTCCCTATCAATATCGTTGCACCGATTTGGTTTTTTCCATATAAAATAATATCTGATTTTTTATCGTTATTGAAATCAGCGATTAGAATCTTTTCGAAAGGTTCAATAATTTCTTTTTCCCACGCTAAGTAATGTGTACCTATGCGTTTTCCTAAAAATACTTCAATTGTTAAAGGATTTTCTGTAATCAAAATAATATCTGTGATGTTATCGCGGTTTATTTTTGCTGCTACAGCACTTATTATTTTGCGCTTTGACCAAAGGATAGATGAAGGATATAATATCGAGTCGTTTTCATAAAGACCGAATCTAATTTGGGAACCGCCATATGTTGCAATTTCGGTAATTTTATCTCCGTTGAAATCTCCGGTTAATATGCCGATTGTATTTGTTGGCGTTTTAAATTCGGTAATACGTCCAAGTGTCAATAAATAATTTTGTTTGTCGAACGCTAAAGAATGGTCATGGCTAACGTCCAGAATCAAAGCAATAAGAAAGAAGTAAATGGGTAGATGGGAAGTCAAATTCACTTACGTAATTTCGGGTATTGAATACCTCTCCGCCGTTGTAAACGCAATTTCCGCCTTTTGAGAGCATCATTAAAACGCTGTTTTTCATCAGCAGTCTGCGGAATAATATCGAGATTTCTAACTGGAATTCCATGATTATCAACTGCAACGAATGTCATAAATGCGGTGTTTGTTATTCTTCTATCTCCTGTCAATTGGTTTTCTGCAATCGCAGTTACACTTACCTCCATTGATGTTTTAAATGCTCTATTGACTATAGCTTTAAGAGTAACTACCTCACCGATTCGTATTGGATGATGAAAGACTAATTCATCAACAGCGGCAGTAACACAAACCCGATTCGAATGACGCTGTGCGGAAACTGCGGCAGCTATATCCATCCATTCCATTAAACGACCACCGAGAAGATTGCCAAGTTGATTTGTATCATTAGGTAATACGAGTTGTGTCATTTCAACATGAGAGTTTTTTACATAACGTTTTTTCATTAGAAGATCACTTCATAATTTCATGAACCGAGGGATTGATTGCTTGATTAACTAGTATGATTATTGACCGTTTTGTGTAAAGTTTCTATTTCACTTCGTAAGGGGCTGCTTGGATACTTATCAAAAAATATTTCAATTTCTTTTTTTGCTTCTGAATATCGCTTCCGAGCAATCAAAGATTTAATCTTCCCAAATAGTGCCGGTTCAGCATATTGAGTATCATGATATTTTTCAACTACATCCGTAAAATATATTGTGGCTGATTTAAAATATTCGAGTATCATATAAAGCTCAGCCGTATCAAAAAGTTTTCTTGCCAACCGTTCATTTAATTCTTGAATTTTTACCGAAGCATACGCGGCTGAATCATCTTGTGGATAATATTCAATAAATGTTTGGAATTCATCTATTGCCCTTAGCGTGTATTGTTGATCTAATGATGAATTGGGTGCGAGCTTGTAATAACATAAACCAATTTTATACTGGGCTATAGGAACAAATGGACTGGCTGGCATGCTTCTGATGAGTTCTTGGAACTCTGCTCCAGCGAGTAGATATTCTTCACGCCTAAATCTGCTCTCAGCCAGATAAAATTGCGCATCATCTGCCATAGCACTACCGGGATATTGCAATTTAATAATTTCAAAATCACTAATAGCTTCTAAATAATCTTCATCATCATATTTTTGTTTGCCAATCTCGAAGCGTTCTTCAGCAGAAATACTTTTTATTGCCGTAGATGAGCCGCAAGATGGTAAAATCCAGATGATACTGACTATAATGATTGTTGTAAGAACGATTTTCATTTCAAGTAATATAGTTAAATTATTTTGTTCGTATATGATAAAACAAATAAACCGAAACCCCAACTACTCCGATGATAACAAAGGGTTCTATGATATTATCTAATATATCGTTGTTTGGGATATCGCCTCTGGTACGTTTCGCACTGGACAACTCAAGATTCTCAATTTCATTGACGCTCACAGTATCGCTCATCTCATCACTCAATAACCCGCTGAATAATATTTCATGAGTCGAGCAGTTCTTCACTTCGATCGCTAAATTTACACTGATACTACGTGTTACTCTTTTTTCACCAAAGAGTCCATTCCGAAATATATTAATGTATTGAACATCTAGGATTAATTCATTGACATCATATAATATTTTATTATTATTCGTATCATAGTCGAAAACCGAATAGCCCGCGGATTTTAATTTCGGTGTAATTACAGTTTTTGCGATCCAGGCATCATCTAAGGCTGGGTATCGCACAAAAATACTTTCCGATGACTGGATATTTGAATTTATTAAAACTTTATCTGAAATACTTTCGATAAGCGATTGCATTACTTCAACATTTGTTTGCTTGCTTCTTTGGTGTGCATCTCCGTTATTAAAGAGATTTACAAAGAGAGTTAAAAAGATAATTAATCTCATTCCTCTATTTTGGTTGTAATTATATACCACCCATTGCTAATTTTTGAAGTCGTTCAATTCGTTCTGATATTGGAGGATGGGTCGAAAATAATTTCATTATTCCTCTACCACGCAACGGATTTACTATAAACATATGTGCAGATGAAGGAGAAACATTTCCCATAGGCAATCTTTCAACACCACGTTCAAGTTTCTGGAGTGCAGCTGCTAAGGAAAGCGGACGTCCGGAAATCTGGGCAGCCCCTTCATCTGCGGCAAATTCCCTTGATCTTGAGATTGCGAGTTGTATTAAAACAGCAGCTATCGGTGCAACAATTAGCAGAACTAATTCAGTTATTCCACCTGAAGCACGTCTATCACCTCGTCCAGCAAACATCATCGACCACCCCGCCATGCGGGCAATAAACGTTATTGTGCCAACTAAAGTCGCTACAATAGTACCTGTAAGTATATCACGATTTTTGATATGAGAAAATTCATGAGCTAATACACCCTCTAATTCATTATCATTTAATATCTTCATAATTCCTTCTGTAACGCCAACGGCTGCATTATTTGGATTTCTTCCTGTAGCAAATGCATTTGGTGTTTCTACGGGGATAATATATAATCGCGGCATTGGAAGCTGTGCCTGACTTGCGATTCTGGTTACTAATGAAAATAACCGCGGCGACTCGGCTTCAGACACTTCTTTTGCCCGGTACATCATTAGCACAATTTTATCCGAAAACCAATATGCTCCAAAATTTAGGATCAGTGAAAATATAAATGCTACTATTACACCTTGCTCACCACCAACAAGTGAACCAACTAACATTAGAAGAACCATCATCAATGTCATTAAAATTACGGTTTTTATTGTATTCATGTATAATTACCTCAAAATTTTTATAAATATCTTTAAAAATGTATGGAAATTTGGTATGATTAACAAAATTTCTTAAAAATTTGCATTTCCTTTATTTGATGAAAGAAAAATTGAAAAGAATCATTCTTTTAATGGGCAGCTTCTGCCGCACTGACCTGAAGTGGCTTGTTCACACCCTGAGTTACGATCGGATATTTGGGTTTGTGATTTTATCAAAATCCCTGGAGTTGAAAATATCTTTTTGTGATTATTCGATTTGCAATCGGGACATATTATATTTTCATCATTTTCATTTATTGTGTGAAATATTTCGAATATTTTCAAGCAGTTCAAACATTGATATTCATAGATAGGCATAAATTATTTTTTAAAGATCCTTACTGATGTTACACAATTGTTTAAGTGTTATTTACTAAGAGAGAAAATTTTAAAAACGTTCCGAAGGAGCCCTTTCGTAAATTAAGATATTAATAACAATATAACTCTGATAAATATTAATATCCATCCAACACCGACAATAACCCACGCAACATTTTTTGCGATTTGTGATATGATGAGTATTATGGTAATAATAGCCAGGAATCCGATTGGATCAGCCAGTTGATATAAGGCACTAGCGTTAGGAAATATTACAAGAATACCATCTACAATATTTTGACCGATGAAATTTGCAATAGTATAGATGAATTCGAGAATTAATGATAAAAAATCCTTTGGTATATTGCTTGTCTGCATTGGGTTATTGACCTCATCTCAGTTATTATTTTCCCATCCTAATTAAAACATAGAATAAATTTTTTGGCAAATCCCGCCACCTTGAAACAATTTTAACGTCCTTAAGATTGACGTATATTTTTTCGTCTCGTATTTCCTGACTTTTTTGATCAACAGTTTTCTGAATTGATTTCAACTTTGAAATAACCTGGCTTGCTAAATTTAATCGGGCAATTTTTTCTGCTTCTATCCATGAGCTTATTTCATAAAAATATTCAGAGGTAATACCAACGGAATAGTAATATTTATCATCCGATGGTAAAACATTGACCCAATCTGGATGTTTCATTTTCGAGATTACTTGGCTTATTCGCTCCTCACGTTTCAGTAAACAAGGGTAAACACCAACAAGAACAATTACCAATTTATTTGTGTAAAAAGTATCTAATGGAGTAAGAGAATAAGTTAATGTTGAGCTATCGATTTGTTCCTTTAAATTTGAACCCATCCAAGATGTTCCATATTCTGTTGACCAAAATGCTTGACCACCAGAAATTGTAACATGTTTGTCTCGATTAAAATTAAAGCAAGCATCTCGAAATGCTTGGGCAGCAGCAGAATCTTTGTTAAAAAATGGTTTTGAATATCCAACTGACAAATGTTCACATGATACCGTTCCTTGATTGATAAACCACACCGGGTACGTTTGAGTAAAACATTTATTAGCAAGGCAAACATACAAAAACAAAAGTGAGGTTCCTCTGCTGACCCAAGATTGTTTTAACAACATTACTATTACTTACCTTGCTCCTTTTTCCACTCTTCGAACCTTTTTACATCATCTTCCATTTCTTTGAACGTCTGGGTTGCTCTGAAGCGAGTATAGAGTTGTTCTTGACTTTTGAGTTGCTGCATCAAGGCTTGATTGGCAGCCCCAATCGGATATTCGACTAAAACTGTAGCACGCCAGATTTCTCCAGTTTGACACGGTTCTTGGTATTTCACTTTACTTCCGTTCAGTACTCCTGAAACAATAGTCTTTGTACCTTCCGTGAACATTTTTAATAATTGAGCATCTTTGCCAAAACCGGTTTCCTCGTCGAATTTTTTTTGGATGCCTTCCATTTTTACCTCCACTTGTCTCGATATTTCTGTTCGAGCAGTCATGGTCGCTTTATTAACTGCAAGCTGCAAATCTCGAGACGTTTCAGTAGCTGGCTGGAATAAATAGTTAGGGTCGCTGGGTGGGCTGTTATACCAGTCAGGCAATTTACAACCTTCAACATTCGTTGTGGATTTCGACCCACCACAACCAACGTAAAGAATCGTGATTAAAACGAATGAAACAAACAAACAATACTTAAACATATGGACCTCTATATGATTTTGTTAGTAGAATAGTGAATTATTTTTTTATTTATTTTTTAATTCTATTTTCAGGTATCGTATCTAACTTTGTTTCTCTATCAAGCTCGTCGAATACATCATCTGCCCGTTTCCGAACCTTTTTTACTTCTTCCTTTACTTTTACATCCTTGATTAGTGTATCTGTTTTATCTCTTCCTTCTTGTATAACTATCTTTAAATCTTCATCGACGGATATTTTTGCATCGGGTTTAGTTTTGGGTTTATCACTCGAAGATTCTTCAACTTCGACCTTTTCATCTTTTGTACTACCTTCCGATTTAACCTCACCATGTGGTAAAACATTTTTAAATTCTATGGGTTCACTTTCAGTTTTACTTTCTTTTGTCAGCGTAGCTTGCTCAGTAGCATAATCTATCGAAGAATCTTGTAATTGAATATTTTCGATTGATGGAATTAAATTAGCTTCTGTTGTTTTATCTTTTGATAGAAAAAACTGAGTTACAAACCATACTATCACTCCAGCAACAGCCCCACCTACAATTTTTAATATTAGATCACGCATAATGTGATTCTCCTTTCTTATTTATTCTTTCCACTCTTCATAAGTTCCCATCCTTGAAACTACAAGCTTTAGATAATTACGAGTTTCTTCATAGGGAAGGCTAGTTAGTAACTTATCATAAAGTTGTTTTGTAGTCAATTTATTGATTGTACTTACACTTTGTTTTAGATTTTTTGAGCCGGTAAGTGCACGGCAAACATTACCCGGGCCAGTGTTATAAGCACAAGTTATTGTGTATATAGCTTTTTCTGTTTCATTGATACCATTAAAATATTTTTCTTTTAATAACGCAATATAAGCAACGCCAAGCTCAATATTATTTTTTGGAACGTAAAGATAATCGGATGTAACAAGCTTTGGTTCATTATAAACATACATATACGCATCTTTACCGCCTGAACGAGGAACAAGCTGCATCAACCCAAATGCTGGTACGGGTGATCGAGCTACTGGATTAAAATACGATTCCGTATGCATAATTGCAAAGACGAGTCGAGGATCAATCTTGAATTTCTTTGAAAACTCTTGGACCAAATTAAGATATCGCTCAGCCCTGATTTTGATATGATTAGGCACAAGATTTAGCGCAACAGCAAGCCGTATCCGCGTTATACCATCTTTCCCTTTGATAGGATCAAGCTCTACAATCGACTTCTTCGCCACCAGCTCATCGGTAAACTTCTGAACATTTTTATCTGAAACCGCATTACCTTTTGAGTCAACCAATTGATTTTCTAAGACATTCTCATTGGAAGGATTCTGTTTATTCACAAGGTTTTTAACTTTTTCGATTAATTTCTTTTCTGCTTTCTCTTTTGCTTTTGTATCACTTGCTGGAACTATTGCCTCAACTTCGATTTTTCCGGCTTCAAAATTCACATAACTTTTTGCATCTTTATCGGGACTGTAATCGACCCACTCCTTTTTTGTGGAACCCTGAAACTCGCGCCATTTTTGCTCAACTTCCCGAACGTAAGCAGCGAACTCTGCTTGCTGCTGACGCTCGTATTCATCGTACTCTTTCATCAGCTCATCGACACCCTGCTGCTGTTCTTTTAAGAAACGTTCAAATGCCGCTTGATCAGTTGTGTCTTGTGCTTTTACAAAGGTAGATGTTGATGATATTATTGTAAAAAGAAGATATGATAAAAATATTTTCATGATGTAGTTCCTAGTATATTATTTAATATTCTTATGGCTGTTTTAGTTTTTTCCATTCTTCGTATTTTTTAACATCTTCTGAAACGTATATTTTCTTAAAATCTGATGCCCGTCCATCATACATTATTGCTAAATCACCAAGCGCGTGAGCTAATGCATCTATTTTTGAATTTCCTACACTGGTAATAACAAACTTTCCATTATAGTTGGGAGGATTACTAAACCATCTTGGTATGTTAGTTGTCGAACCTTGAGTAAACGAATATTGGATTCGAACGAATAGTAAAACTATAAAAAAAAACAAATAAGGTTGAATATTTCATAATAATTTCCAAGTATATTAGTATTTTACTATAATTCTTTGCTTGTCTTTACTATGGACTTGTGGTGTTTGTTCTCGATCCAAAAGACCTGCTGTGTTTTTAACATTACTCACGATATAATTCTCAAGCTCTTCAACCGTCAGAGATTTATCGCCGTTATTATCCGCACCACCACGAATGCCTTTCAGTAAATAATAAGTAAAAAGGCCGTGTTTTTTTTCTGGGTAACTGCTGCTTATTTGATTTCCAGTGGATCCAGTAAAAACAGTAATTTTTCCTGAACGTAAAGCCGGATTATTTACTACTATCATACCGTGTCTAGCATCAGCTAATAGCATTTTATTTTCTCTTGTAGTTCCGCTGAAACAGGCATCAATAAAAACTGTAATTGATTTAACATTTAATTCTGAAAGTTCCTCGTAAAGTCTGTCTAGACTGAAGCCTGTTTGTGATGGATAATTGGGATCCCCGTCATAAGGAATAATATATGGAGTTTTATCGTGTGAAGCTCCATGACCGGCGTAGTAGATATACACATCGGAATTCGGTTTTACACGGCGAGATATCCAACTATCACCCGTAAAAAGTTTTTCAAATTCAGCTTTTGTTACCTCTTCATCAACTTTGAAATAAAGATTATTTTTATCATCAGGAATCCCGAGAATTTTTATAGCGTATTCTCTAAATACTGCTACATCCTCTTTTGCATATGATGCTTTATCTATAATATCACGATATTTCTCAATACCTAAAACAATAGCAATAGCATCTGGATTTACGAATTTTAGTTCCGGGATATTAGTATTAACATCTACTGTTTGGTCAAAAGTAATAAGAGTAATCTTTTCTTCACGTAAGTAATTAAACGATAATTTTCGAACTGTAAATTCATTTTCTTTGTCATATACAGTAACTTCAATTTCATTTTGTCCTGTCTTGGTTTCCGGAATATCTCGTTCAAAATCTAACAATTGACCTTCAGTTGCTGTTAGCTTTGCCTGTGCTGATGGATCGTCACGTGAATAGTAAAATCGAGCTCCATTTAATGTTGCACTGATATATTGTATCCCTCGACCCGATGAAGCTGAACCCCTGAAAACGATGGGCAAGGATGTCAGCGTTTGACCATCTTTCGGAAATGTTATTGAAATAACAGGTTTACCACCAACTGTTTGCACTATTACTGGCTTTTCCTGCTTTTTTTCTCCTTCAATTACTGTAACAGCGGCTGCCTCCTCTATCACTTCGTAATTGAGAGTTAGAGATGACATTGGAAAATCTCGTTCTTTTATTTCTATGAATATCGACAAGGGTCCCGGTGGAACTCTGCGAGTAAGTGTAAAAGGAAGTCGCCAAAGCTCAGATGTTGTACCAATAGATAGTTTTCCGAAAGTTTTGGTTTTATCATCAATTACAAGTTTATCAGTCTTTACAGTTAGTGTCACATCTTCAGCAGCAAGTGAACCTGTGTTGGTAACACTAATTTCTAATGTCCCACGCTCTCCCTGTTGAATCGTTCTTCTCTCTTGAGTTATAACTTTTAATTCTGGCTTCAAAAGAATAACTGGTAATGTTTTGCTTTCACGATATGGTTGAAAATCATCCTGTGTTAGCTCGATATCAAGTGTAATTGAATTTTCTGAAAATATTCTCGGCAATGAGATAGTTATAGAATACGGTGAAGCATTTTCACCCGGATTGATAGTGCCAATTGGCACCTTGTTATTAAGAAGTTCAACTTTTGGATTTCGAGATGATACTTTTAAGAACACATTTTTTGCTGTCAATTTGCCTTCATTTTGTGGAATGATTTGTATAGATACCGAGCTATTATTGGTTAAGGTTTTAGTGGGAGCAACATAATTAAAAACTAATGCGGCTTCTTGCTTTTTGACATCTATTGATTTGGAGAATTCACCAGTACCAACTCCACGTATCTCACTTACTTTAATTTTATATTCAAGTTTACTTGATGTGTATGTTCTTGGAATACTAATTACAACTTTACCTTTCACGATTTTTCCGACACCAATATCACCCAAGCGTTCAATTGAAGCAATTTTTTCGATTCCACTAGGAACAGAAATTAATTCAAGATTTGCATTTAACGCCCGACCGACACCTTCATTCTTAACAAGTGCAATAAGTTCAATCGTTTCGCCAGTTTCAGCAATTCCATTACCATTACCAATAGCATGTCCACCAGCATCATTTAAATCAACATTAGTGATTGCCAATTGTGGTTTTTCTAATTTTGCAATCGGAATCTGTATACTCTTTGGCTGTGCGGGATTCATTTTTTCCAGAGTATTGATCGTAAATGTTGCATCATCACCTTTAATTTCTATTCCAACCTTCAAGGGAATTTTAATAACCTTACTATCATCGGGCTTAATATCACCGACAGCATGTTCTTTGATGAAGTTGATTGAGCTGTTATCAGATTCAATTTTTAAACGAACATCGTATCCAGTACCAGTTTTATTTAGTCGTTTATTATGGACCGTTACAATCAATTCCGCGTTTTCACCGGCATCGATTATATTATTTTGCAGGAACGATTCTTGGTCTGAAAAAGTAAAACTCGTTACAAGATTCGGAACACCTTCACGCTCAATGCGTTCTTTTTCTGCCCTTTCAGATGCGAATCGTTCTCTTTCTTGTCTTTCTTCTTCTTTCTTACGTCTTTCTATCTCCGCGTTTTGAGCGGCTAATAGTTTTTGTCGTATTCTTTCGTCTTCAGCTTTCTGATCAGCAAGGCTTTTAGCTTCAAGTCGTTCTTTTTCTGCTTTTTCGGTTACTAATCGTTGTTCTTCTATTTTTTTTAGTTTCGCTTGTTTTACAACATATTCAATTGGATATAGAGCTGGAAGATTTAAATTTATACCGATGCCTGAGAGAAAATAACTTTCACCACCAAATCCCCCGACAAATGTATTATCAACTTGAACTTGAAAATATTCAGATTTAACAAAAAATAATGCAAGTCGTATCATATAAGATGTCTTTGAGACGTCCCCATATCTTGCTTTTCCAAAACCAAGATCAAGGTGATATCCCGTGAAAGACCATTTAGATGCAGCATTATCATAACCACCAAGCCCAATTAAAAAATTATTGAATTGAATAGGCTTTGATGATGTTATTGTACTTTCTTTTTTAGCAATTTTTGATATTATCTTTTCTTCACTATACTTCCCGCTAATATGTGAGAACCCCAAACGCAGTCCCCCAAAGAAACTTGATGTTTTACCACCTAATACAAGTGCCACATCCATTTTTAATGGATGATAATTTCTATCCTTAAATTTCGCTGAATCGCCTAACATTCCTCCCCACCAGTAATTTTGTGAGACCGAAGCACTTAAAGGTAACCATAAATCAGTACTTTGTTCGGTCTGTGAGAAAACGAATTGATAAAATGACAATAAAAAAATCAGAACTTTATATCTACCCGATTTCATGGAATCCTCCTTTATTCACCTCATAATAATAATTGCGTATCTCGTCAACATAACAGTAAATAAACAAAAATATTTTGATATATGCATAATACTATTCCTCTACATTTTTCTCAACCTTCACCACTTCCTTATCCGAAGCTCTTTTATCAACATCGATATCACAAAGCCACTTCGCATAAGCTTTCGTCAGTTCTTGTTTAAGTTTTAGTTTTTTGTCTTTGATTGTTATTTCTTTAACGTTTGAAAATGGGATATGTTCTTTTGTTACGACTGCGATGAATATTTCCTCTGAGCTCTTTTTACCTTGTGGCACATATAATTGAAAATCATAAGCTCCACCTGGCGGAAATACAAAAGTTTGTTCCGCCTTAATAGTGTCATTTTTATCAATCGCATTTGGGAATAACACACTAACTGTATCATAATATATATGGAAAAGTGTTAGGAATCCATCTTTTGTAGAAGTGATAGTCAATATAACTGGTTCATATTCTTTATAAGTCTTTCGGTTTGTTGTTAATTCCACTTTAAATTTTTTATCAGGTTCTCCGTGTGGGGTAAAAACGAGGGCTTCAAGCTGCACCTCAATCTTATATTTTGTTTGAAAAGCATCGAGCGTATCCGCTATGGCGGTTGGTCCTATTACTTTTACATTTCTTAAATCAATAACCTCGCCTTTCGTTTTTGCTTCTGCGATTTTTGTGAAGGAGTCTATTATTTGTTTATCGGTTTCAGTAACAGACCAGAATGTTGCCTCTTCGATAGAAATCCCTGCTTGCTGGGCTGCATTGTTGAGTGCGTTCTTTTTTGCTTTATCACGCATTGCATCCATATCCGTTCCCACCTCAACTGCCCGACCGGATATCCATTGAGTTGATGATTTCTGTTGTGCAAATAATTGAAAGAATATACCCAAAACAACTAATCCAAAGATTAGTAACAACGATTTTTTCTCCATCATATTTATTCTCTTATATATAAAATTAAAATTTAACTAATATTTTCTGTTTATCTTTCCCCACCACCTGCGGTGTCTGCTCACCATCCAATCTTCCAGCAGTTTTGTGGACATTGTCGAGGAGGTATTTTTCCATCTCTTCTACTGTAATTGACTTATCATTATTGCTATCAGCATTCTGACTGCTATGTACAAAGTCAAGTTTCATTCAATATAAAAAATAGTAAAATTGAATCCAACCAGTCTGCTATTCGTGATTCTACCTACGGGTAGATCACATGTAATCGATTCGAGGTATTCTCAGCCAGAGGCTGGTGCCAGCCAGTCAATAGGTGGCGCACCAGACTCTGGCACTAAATATTGAATGCAGCACACTAACGTACGTGGTTATCTGATAAACATCAAATACGCACAGCCGCAATTACGCCGTCATTCTTACCTACAAATTACTCGGTTTCAGATTCCCACATACTATGCTACTAATCCAACTAACGTACAAAACATTATATAGAAAATCAAGTTGGAACAGTACACCTTAATCCCGACATAGAAGGGATCATTTTATATTCAACCCATGCAGAAAAAA
>CAYYIJ010000045.1:3693-18883 GCA_964471945.1 uncultured Chlorobiaceae bacterium | reverse complement strand
AAGTTCAACATCGTCAGGATGCGCTCCAATTGCTAATACATCGAGTTCCATGTTTACCTTTCTTAAAGTTATATTAAGCGTCTGCAATATATTGAATGCTCAAAACAATTCCAATTGGTTTGATTCTAATTCCACATTTAGATATATTAATTCATCATTCATGAAAAATCAAAAAACTGTTACTGTCAGCGAATTAACCCAGCACATAAAAGGTGTTCTGGAATCAACTTTTATCAATGTGGCGGTTGAGGGAGAAATCTCTAACTTTAAGCGCTATTCATCGGGTCACTTATACTTCACACTTAAAGACGAAGGTGCACAAATCTCAGCCGTTTTATGGCGAAGCCGAGCAATGAATTTACGCTTTACACCTCAGGATGGAATGAAAGTGATTGCTCTCGGAAACATTACTGTTTATGAAGTCCGTGGACAGTATCAAATAGATGTAGTCAAACTTCAACCGCTTGGTGTAGGCGAATTACAACTTGCATTTGAGCGATTAAAACAAAAACTTGCTGCCGAGGGGTTATTCGATACTGAACATAAAAAACCAATTCCTGAATATCCCGAACGAATTGGAATTGTAACATCACCCACAGGTGCGGCTATTCAGGATATATTAAATATCCTGTCTCGAAGATTTCCTGCCGTTGAAACAATTCTCTACCCAGTAAAAGTTCAAGGCGAGGGAGCGGCGGTAGAAATTGCTGAGGCAATAAAAGACTTTAATAAATTTGGGAAGATTGATGTAATGATTATCGGTAGGGGAGGTGGTTCGATTGAAGATTTATGGGCTTTCAATGAAGAAGTTGTTGCAAGAGCAATTTATCACTCCAAAATTCCAATCATCAGCGCAGTTGGACATGAGATAGATTTTACGATAGCAGATTTTGTTGCTGATCTCCGTGCACCAACGCCATCGGCTGCAGCTGAATTAGTTGTTAAACATCAATCCGAAATAATTGAAAATCTACGCAATTATTGCTATAATATTGAACAAAATATTAGGAATATTATTACAAATCAGAAAGATAAAATTTCATCGTTGCTCTCCAGTTACTCGTTCAATAGACCCATTGATTTGGTGCGACAATATTCTCAAAAGGTTGACGAATTGAATCGTCATTTATACCAATCTGCTATGCACTCGTTTACTTTCAATCATCAGCGATTAGATTCTTTTCAGAAAAGAATCGCTTCTGTAAATCCAATAAAAGTTCTTGAACGAGGATATGCAATTGTGTTTCGTGACGAGAGCGTAATAGATCGAGTTGATAAGCTTATGACTGATGATGATATTCTAATTAAATTCCATGATGGAAAAACTCCAGCTAAGGTTAAATGAGATATGAAAAAAGCAAAAGAAACTAGTGGTACATTCGAGCGTTCAATGAAACGGCTCGAGGAAATTGTCGAAAATCTTGAATCGGGAAATGTTTCGCTTGATAATGCAATGGAGTTATATGAAGAAGGAGTTAAGATTTCGAAACAATGTCTTGAGAAATTAACTCAAGCTGAATTAAAGTTGAAACGGTTAAGCAAAGATGTAAAAGGAAATTTCGAGTTATCTGATGGAACAGAAGAGTAAAGACCAACTAGAGATAAAAAAATATTTACATGCGATAAATTCACCACATGACCTTCGCAAGTTATCAGTTCAAGAGTTAAAGTATTTGTGTGATGAGCTGCGAGAGTTTATCATTGATACTATCTCTGAAACAGGCGGTCATCTTGGAGCAGGGCTGGGTACCGTCGAGCTTACCGTGGCATTACATTATATTCTCAATACCCCGGAAGACAAACTCATTTGGGATGTTGGGCATCAAGCATATCCACATAAAGTATTAACGGGACGTAGAGATGTTTTCCATACAATCAGGCAGCTCGGGGGCATCAGTGGCTTTTTAAAGCGATCAGAGAGCGAATACGATACATTCGGTGCAGGACATGCGAGTACTTCAATATCTGCCGCTCTTGGAATGGCTGTTGCAAGAGATTTAGCTAGTAAGAAATATCGTGTTGTCGCCGTAGTCGGCGACGGCTCGATGACTGGTGGTATGGCATACGAGGCGATGAACAATGCTGGACTTCAAAAAAGAAATATGCTTGTGGTGTTGAATGATAATAACATGTCAATTGGTCCTAACAAATGGGCATTCTCTCAATATTTCACAGAACTCATAGCAAATCCATCTTACAACAGATTCAAGTCATCGATTTGGGACTTAGCAGGAAAACTTGATAATCTTGGCGACAGAATTCGGAAAATCGCTTCACGTGTCGAGGAGGGAATCAAAGTTGTTATCACACCAGGAATACTATTTGAAGCACTGGGGTTCAGGTATTTCGGACCGATTAACGGTCATAACATTCCACGTCTTATAAAATTATTCAACGAAATAAAAGATTTGCCCGGACCGATTTTAGTTCACATATTCACGAAGAAAGGAAAAGGATACAAACCAGCAGAGGAAGATGAGCAAGCACTTCACGGCGTAACACCTTTCGATAAATCAACTGGTCTATCTCAAGTAAAAGCCGGTGCTGCTCCATCCTACACAGAGGTTTTCGGAAAAACTGTTGTTGAACTTGCAAAACAAAATCCTAAAATTGTCGGGATCACCGCAGCAATGCCTGATGGAACGGGTTTAGACAAACTTCAAAACGAAATTCCGGAGCGATTTTTCGATGTAGGAATTGCTGAACAACATGCTGTTACATTTGCGGCAGGACTTGCAACCCAGGGTTATATTCCGATTGTTGCAATTTATTCTACATTTCTACAGAGGGCATACGATCAGATTGTTCATGATGTTAGTCTTCAAAAACTACATGTAATTTTTAGTATAGATCGCGGTGGTGTAGTTGGATCCGATGGACCCACTCATCATGGTGTACTTGATTTTGCTTTCCTACGTAGTATTCCCGATATAGTGATCATGTCGCCGAAGGATGAAAATGAGCTTCGTGATATGCTCTTCACAGCTATTGTATATAAAAATGGTCCCATCGCACTGCGATACCCGAGAGCGAGTGGATTAGGTGTTCCGATTAAATCATATTTTAACAAGTTAGAAATTGGAAAAGGTGAAATTTTAAAGTCAGGATCAGATATTGCAATCCTTGCTATCGGTAATATGGTATATCCATCTTTACAAGCTGCTGAGATACTTATTAGAAAAAGCATAGGGGCTGAAGTAGTTAATATGCGTTTTGTAAAACCATTGGATATAGATTTGATAAAAGATGTATGCGACCGCCATTCATACATTATAACTGTTGAAGAAAATGTTATTCGGGGTGGATTTGGGAGTGCAATTTTAGAAGTTCTTACTGAAGAAAAATTTCAAAACAAAAATATAAAAATTCATGGTATCCCAGATAAATTTATTGACCAGGGTTCAATTCCGGAACTTCATGCGATGATGAATTTAGATGGGATTGGCATTGCAAATACTATTCGGGATTTCATTCAGAGAAAGAAAAGAATTAGCCCAATTGGAATACAAACATAGAAGGAGAACTTTTTAGCAAATGAAAAAAATACGTTTAGGTGTAATCGGACTTGGTTGGGTAGCACAAATATTCCACCTACCTATACTTACTAAATTTGAAGATGTCGAAATAATCGCGATTTGTGATAAAGATAAATCCCGGGCAAAAACGATTGCAGATCGTTTTGGTATCAAACAGGCATTTGGTGATTATGAGCAGATGCTTGCAAAAACAGAAATTGATGCTGTCATAATTTGCACAAATACGGATACACATTTAGCGATTACTAATGCATCGCTCGATTCGGGTAAAGACGTCTTTGTTGAAAAACCAATCGCCCGCCGATATTGTGAAGCGGTTCAAATGGCAGGGAAAGCGAAGGATCTAAAACGGAATCTTATGGTCGGGATGAACTACCGTTTCCGTCCCGATACGATGGTATTGAAAAGCCTAATCGAAAAAGGTGAAATCGGAAAAATATTTTTCATTAAAGCTGGTTGGTTAAATAAATTATCCAGTGATAATAAATGGATGACACAAAAAGACAAATCAGGCGGTGGTGTATTTCTTGATCTTGGGATAGTTCTTCTTGATCTCGTGCTTTGGATGTTGAATTTTCCTCCTATCCAGAGGGTCAATGCAAAAATGTATCGTCACAAAACAAAAAGCGTGGAAGATACAGCTATTGTTTTTGCCGAAGTAAAATATGGGGTCTCACTTATAATAGAATCAAGCTGGTCCTATCATTATGCTGAAGATTTTTTCTATTGCGAGTTATATGGCTCGGAAGGCAGCGCAATGATTAATCCTTTGAGAATACACAAGCAACTCCATGGTACACTTGTAAATGTAACACCTGTCAAAGTTGATTCCTCTCTAAATGCATTTAGGAAAAGTTATGAAAATGAGCTAAAACATTTTATTGGTGCTGCACGCGGACTCCATCCAGTAATATCGACAGGTGATGAAGCAGTTCAGCGAATGAGAGTAGTTGAAGCGATTTATCAATCTGCGACGAAAGGTAAAGAGATTATTATCAAATGAAAAATCAAAAAGTTATTGCACTCTTAACTGACTTTGGTTTGAATGATGCTTATGTTGCCTCTATGAAGGGCGTTATTCATTCGATTGCGGATGGAGTTCAGGTAATCGACATTACCCACTCAATCGAACCTCAAAATATCGACCAAGCTGCATACGTTTTGTGGAGTACATACAAGTATTTTCCCGAAGGTACAATCTTTATTTGTGTAGTTGACCCAGGTGTTGGGGCGGCGAGAAAAATTATTTGTGCAGAAGGGAACTCCTATGTATTTCTCGCTCCTGACAACGGTATTTTGAAATTCATCCTTGGGTCTTGTAAGATTTCAAGAATCAGGGTTGTGAATAATCAACAGTATTTTCAACCCGAAGTTAGTCCAACATTTCACGGACGTGATATTTTTTCTCCTGTAGCAGCCCATATCACAAATGGAATCAAACTCGATAAGCTCGGTCCGCAAACAACACCGCTCTTTCATGCTGAACACTTTATAGAAGTTCCACTAAAACCGAACGAGGAATACGTTGGCAAGATTATTCACGTTGATCATTTCGGAAATATCGTTACTAATTTACACATAAAAAGTAAAGTAGTAAACAAGATGAATTTAATATTAGGGAAAAATGCTATAAAAGAATTTTCAAAAACTTATTCTGACGATAAATCGAAGAAACCTTTTTTAATTATTGGAAGTACTGGATTGCTTGAAATAGCGATTAAAAATAACAGTGCTTCAAAATTATTAAAACCAACCTTAAATCAGTCGGTTCGATTGGTAATAGTTTGAGTAATGAAAAGAAATTCTGATATCGACGAACTTTTCATGATGGAGTGCCTTGCTTTGGCGAAAAAGGGTGGTGGTTACGTTAATCCAAATCCGATGGTCGGTACTGTGTTAGTGAAAAATGGAGGAGTAATAGGTCGAGGATATCATAAAAGATTCGGTGATCATCATGCCGAAGTAAACGCAATTCGTTCTTCAAAAATATCTGTTAAAGGTTCAACACTTTACGTAAATTTAGAACCGTGTAACTATTACGGGAAGACACCTCCTTGTACTGATTTGATAATCAAAAATAAAATATCTGAAGTCGTGGTTGGAATGCTTGACCCGAATCCAATCATTTCTGGAAAGGGTGTAGCTCAACTTCGAAAAGCAGGAATTAAAGTAAGAGTTGGAATACTTGAAGATGAGTGCAAGAAATTAAACGAAGCATTTACAAAATATATTGAAACTGGAATACCATTCGTTACATTAAAAATTGCACAAACGCTTGATGGGCTGATTGCTGATAAAAACGGAAAATCAAAATGGATAACTAACGAAACATCACGAGTATTTGTTCATCATCTTCGCTCTCGATATGATGCTGTGTTAATCGGAGCGAATACAGTCAATTGCGATAATCCTTCTTTAACAGTGCGAGAGGTTAATGGAAGAAATCCCATTCGAGTAATTCTGGATGGTTCACTGGGTGTCAATACAAACGCGAAAGTGTTTTCTGGTAATAAGTCACGAACGATTTTAATTACATCGACAAAATCCGGTAGAGACGAGTCATCAAAATTGAAGAAATTGCTAAAAAAAGGTATCGAGGTAATTGAGCTGCCATCAAAAAAAAATAATTCACTTTCTTTAAAGCAAATGCTTAAGAAATTAGGACCGATTGGGATTGCTTCAATACTTGTAGAGGGCGGTGCGAATATATTTTCTCAATTTATATCTGAAAAATTAACCGATAAATTATTGATATTTATTGCACCCAAAATAATCGGAAAGGGAATAGGTGGATTTTCTAATTTGGAAAATCTAACAATAGCGAAAAACATTCAACTCAAAAATATTACAACATTCAATTTGGGCAATGATATACTAATTGAAGCATATTTAAAATGAGACTTTGACTTATGTTTACAGGAATCATGGAAGAAATCGGAATTATTGAATCCATTAAATCAATTGGTGATGGAATACGAATTAGTGTTGACGCACCCAAATCATCGAAAGAATTAAAAGTTAATGATAGCGTTGCAATTAATGGTGTTTGTCAAACGGTCATTTTAAAAAGTAAAGATACATTTGAGGTTGAAGCGGTCGAGGAAACATTGAAAAAGACTACCTTAGGATCGTTACAATCACAAAAAAAAGTGAATATCGAGTTAGCAATGCGGCTTAATGAGCGTTTAGGTGGTCATCTTGTTTTAGGACATGTTGATACTGTTGGTGAAATTATTGAAATTGTGAAAAGGAAAAATAGCTGGTTATATCAAATCAAATACCCGAAAGAATTCCGGAAATATACAGTACCAGTCGGCTCAATAGCAATAGATGGTGTCAGTTTAACGATATCCGAGTTGAACGATAATAACGCAATCGTTTCGGTAATTCCACACACGATGTCAAATACAATTTTCCCTTCATACAAGGTCGGAACAAAAGTAAATTTAGAGTTTGATATTATCGGAAAGTACATCGAGCGGATATCTTCCCAATTGACGAATGATAAAAAAGAATCAAAACTAAAGGAAAAAGATTTGAGAGAAGCTGGATTCTAATAAATGGCAAGAAAATTATACTACAAAGTCGTTGATGATGGAACGAATAAAATAACCAATGAACAATGGGATACGGTTTTACGATTACAGCATTGGTATAATTCAGAATTCATCTGGACCGCGGGGAGATTAGGGTTCAGAATGTATGCTGTTTTTCCAAATGTAGAATACAGTTTGGAAAAACCGGATAAGCTCGAAATCAGAATCAAGAAACGAAAAAGGGAATTGCAGCAGGGTGGACTTACCGAGAATGAGTCGATTCAACAATTAGAATCAGAGGGTTTAATCATAGTTCAGAAGGGTGGTTATTTCGATCATTGTATTGCAAGCGGTTTCACGCGAGTTGCTGCAAATGAATTCAATGCTTATCTCGTTTGTGAATTTCTATTAAAAGTATCTATCCTTGCTTCTGATGCAACGATATCTGTTTATGACGAGGGTGAGTTCATCAAACCAAAGCATATTAAACTTGAACAAGGTAACGTAATATTATCATCAAAAGATGAAGCAACCAAGAAGATTTATCAGGAAATGGTAAATAACCGTCATGTATTCTCGGTCGTTGATCCAGCGAAATACGATCATAATCCACAATTTACAAACATGGTTCGAGACTTTATCAAAATGAAATTAGATGAACGTTTGACTATCCTGAAAGATTGGAACTGGTTAGGTTTCGAAAATAACTTTGATTTGAACGGTGATGATGTTCAAGGTTATGATTTGAACCAGAAGGTTAAAAAATTCATCATAGAAACACTCACCCCAAAAAATTGAACTTGTTACAATTTTTTCTTATCTTGTATAACCTAAATTTAGTATTTAATCAAAAAGGATTTTATGTTTGGTATATTAGTTGCGATTGAAATTATTATCAGTGTTGTACTTATCATTGTTGTTCTAATGCAAGCGAGCAAAGGCGGTGGATTAGCCGGATCGTTTGGCGGTGGACAAATGGGAACGGTTTTCGGTGTTAGGCGAACCGCTGATTTTTTAAGTCGATCGACTACGATTTTAGCCACTGTTTTCATAGCTCTAAGCATAATAATTAACTTATTTTTTCTCCCAGGGAAGGCGACGACAACTGAGAGCGTAATACAGCGAGGTGATACGCCGACTTCCGTGCCACGAGCAATGCCACCACAACAGAGCCAGCCAGCAGCTACACCACAAGAGCAAGGTAAGTAATTTCAGTTGCAGCGCCCATGGCTCAATTGGTAGAGCAGCTGACTCTTAATCAGCGGGTTCCAGGTTCAAGTCCTGGTGGGCGCACCGATGACTTGTTTTCATTCATTCCTAATATCAAAGGTTAAGTTTATTTCTTATGTATAACTTTTTTTATTTCGAATCATTCAAGAATCATGGTTCATGTAAAAAATAAGGTAGCCATCGTTACTGGTGGGGGAAAACGATTAGGTCAGGCTATTGCTATCTCACTTTCGGACAATGGATTTGATGTAGTTGTCAATTATAACAAATCTTATTTAGGAGCCTTAAAAACAGTTAAACAAATTAAAACAATAGGGAAGATGGCTATATCTGTAAAAGCTGATATTTCAAAGAAATCTGATGTTACCCGATTAGTTAGAACTACAATGAGAAAATTTGGACACATTGATTTACTTGTCAACAACGCATCTGTTTTTATTGAAAGCTCATTAGATAGTACATCTGAAAATATTTGGAATACTACAATTGACATTAATCTTAAAGGAACATTCCTTTGTTCACAAGCAGTTGCACCCATCATGATAAAGCAAAAACATGGAAAAATAATTAACATCGCATCACTCGGTGGATTGCAACCATGGACGAAACACATATCATACAGTGTATCAAAAGCTGGTGTAATTATGTTAACTAAAATTTTAGCAAAATCGTTAGCACCTTATGTTAATGTAAATGGGATTGCTCCCGGTTCAATTCAATTTGAAGATGATTCCCAGCAAAAATTTCTACCAAAATCTAAGATTCTACTGCAAAAATTTGCAATGCCATCTGATATAACTGATATGGTTGTGTTTCTTGCAACAAATTCTAATTACATCACGGGTCAGGTATTTACAGTAGATGGTGGTAGCTCAATATGAACAAAAGCAAACCCGATAAAGCATACAAGAACATAGAGTTTCTTAATAGTCCGCAAGCGAGAACTATTCGAATTCTATCAGAATTTTTAGAACCCCTATCAAGATTTCGCCGTGAAGGGATTCGAGATACGATCGTAATATTCGGTTCTGCACGAATTCTTTCTCATAAAATAGCAAAGAAACAACTTGAAAATATTCGGAAAATTATTGATAATTCAAAAGTTATTTCCAGAAGAAACAAACAAAAACTTGAAGCTGCTGAAATTGATTTTGAAATGTCGAAATACTATGAAGATACTATTAAGCTAAGTTTGCTCCTTACAAAATGGTCAAAATCCTTAAACCATAATAGACATTTCGTTATCTGTTCCGGTGGTGGTCCCGGAATTATGGAAGCAGCAAACAAAGGAGCAGTCAAGGCAGGGGGGAAGTCGATTGGCTTGAACATTAGTCTGCCATTCGAACAAGGATTAAATCCATATATTTCAAAAAATCTTGGTTTTGACTTTCATTATTTTTTCATGAGAAAATTATGGTTTGTATATCTTGCGAAAGCCATGATCATGTTCCCCGGTGGATTCGGAACTATGGACGAATTATGGGAAGTTTTAACACTTATCCAAACGAAAAAAGTAACTAAGCCACTACCGATTGTTCTATATGGAAGCGGTTACTGGAACGAAGTAATTAATTTCTCTACTATGGTAAAACATCGGACAATATCTGCAAGTGATTTGAAACTAATCAAATTCGCCGATACACCTGAGGAAGCATTTGAATATCTAAAGAAAGAATTAAAAAGAAATTTAAAGCCGATTTGGAAAAAGAACTTATGAAACTTATATTAAAAACAGGGGATGACATGGTTTCGACGGGGATGAGGATGGTCAGAATGGCATCTCGTGCTCTCCGAGTTGCACGTTAAAAAAGCGGAAAACAATAAGTGCAGATTACAACTACGCACTGGCTGCTTAATTAATTAAAGCAACCCATCCTTCGTGATTATGCCCGGTGAATCACGAAAGGGTGTCGACTTAATCGGGATAGCTTCGTGATTTGCTCAGGATTTCGAGGCGAAATTTAACTGAGATAGCTTATGATAACTGAGTTTGCTCCGGAAATCATGAGCAAAATATTTCGAGTAAACTATTGATGTAGAAGTTCTGGTGGTCTTCTCTTCGGACCGGGGTTCGATTCCCCGCATCTCCACATTTGCCGTCCTATGACGGCATTTTTATTTTACCTTAACATAATGTAAATTCGTATATGCAAAGCATTAAATTTGTGAAAATGTCTGGAGCTGGAAACGATTTCGTCTTGATTGATAATCGAGAATGCAATTACCTAATCGATTGGATTAAACTTGCTCCTAAAATCTGCGATAGACGTTATGGAGTTGGAGCAGATGGACTAATCGTGATTGAGAAGAGCATTCGTGCTGATTTTAAAATGAATTATTTTAATTCTGATGGTAGCTTTGGTGGAATGTGTGGTAATGGAGGTCGGTGTTCTGCATTATTCGCTATGGAATCTCTTTCTTCAACATCAATCATGTTCGAAGCTTTAGATTATATTTATCATGCTGAGTTACTTTCAGAGCATAAGATAAAACTAAAGATGAAGCCACCTAAATCTTTACGTCTCAAGCTAAATCTTAATTTATATAATCAAAATATTTCATATAACTTTATTGATACTGGTGCACCGCATGTTGTTATATTTACTGATGATCTTCCTGTTGAGCTACAATCACAAATAGATGAACTTGGAATAATAAATATTGGCAAGCTTATACGCAATCATGAACATTTTTCGCCAGAAGGAACAAATGTTGATTTTGTAAGGATTATAGATAAAGAAAATATATCAATTCGAACTTATGAAAAAGGAGTCGAGAACGAAACACTTGCCTGTGGTACAGGTGCAGTAGCATCAGCAATTATTACAACAATTCAAAAAAATCTAATCTCACCAATTAATATTCACACAAGAAGTAAAGAGATATTGAAAATTAGTTTTGATAAAAAAGTAGATGAAATTAATAAGGTTGAATTGATTGGAAGTGCTAAGAAGATATTTGAAGGTGATTATTCAATGCCTGATAATATATGTTATGTAAAGTTATTCTACTAAAATTTTAACGTTATCGTATTGACTCCACCCTATCTTTCAGACTTGTATTGTATATTTTAGCTATTTCGTTAACACTCAATTCTATTTTATCGTTAAGTCTTATCTTATCTTCAATGACGACACCGATCTCGGTAAAGTCTATTTGGGTATCTTCAGCGATTTTTTTTATGGATTCGATTTTATTTTTATCAGTTGTAATTATGATACGAGATTGATCTTCACCAAATAGATAAAAATCATTTCTCAAATTTGAAACAGTCTCAATGGATGCTCCCAGTGATTTGCTTTTATCCAACGCAAAAATTGCACATTCAGCTATTGCTACTGCTAATCCACCATCACTGATATCATGTGCAGATTTTATTAATCCTACGTTCATCATTCTTAAACAAGCGGCTTGAAGCTGAAATTCATATTGTAAATCTATCGAAGGTGCATTACCAACAATCTTATCATAACAAACTTTTAGATATTCTGACCCACCTAAATGTCCTTTATTTGAACCGAGTAAGATTATTATATCACCTACATTTTTGAAATCTGCTGAAACAACTTTGCTAATATCAGATATCTCGCCGATCATACCGATTACTGGTGTAGGATAAATGGGACCATCCGGGTTTTCGTTATAAAAACTAACATTACCACCAGTTACAGGCGTATTTAATATTCGACAAGCATCACCGATACCTCGAACGGACTCTTTGAATTGCCAAAATATTTCTGGCTTATATGGATTACCGAAGTTCAGACAATTTGTTATTGCAAGTGGCTTAGCTCCAACACATACAACATTTCTCGCACACTCAGCTACAGCTATTTTGGAACCTTCGTATGGATTCAAAAATACATAACGAGAGTTGCAATCAGTTTTCATTGCCAATGCTTTATTAGTGCCTTTTAAACGTACAACAGCTGCGTCTCCACTTATATCTATCGTATTCGTTCTAACCATTGTATCGTACTGTGTATGTACCCACCGTCTTGAACATATGTTAGGTGAGCTCAAAAGGTCAAGTATGCAATTGTTATAATTTTTAGGTTCCGGTAGGGAATTAAAATCGAAATTTCTAATTTCATTAATAAATTCAGGTTCTTTTGTCTCGCGGTAGTAAATCGGAGCACCACCACCGAGTACTAGATTTTCTGCTATGACATCGGCTGCCTTCTGTCCATGATAAAATACCTTTACCCTATCATCGTTCGTTACTATTCCAATCGCTAGGCAATTTAACTCCCACTTGGCATATATCTTTTTAAGTGCTTCTTGATTTTCGTTTGTAGTTACGACCAGCATTCTTTCTTGAGATTCAGACAACATTATTTCATAAGCAGTCATCTCCTTTTCTCGAACAGGAACTTTATCGAGTTCTATGATCATCCCACTTTTTCCACGTGCACTCATTTCCGATGTTGAACAAGTAATTCCAGCCGCACCCATATCTTGTATACCAACAACAAGTCCGGCTTTGACAGCTTCAAGTGTTGCCTCAAGTAATAATTTTTCAGTAAATGGATCACCTACCTGAACTGAAGGACGTTTGTTTTCAGATTCCTCTGAAATTTCTTCCGATGCAAATGTAGCCCCATGAATTCCATCTCTGCCGGTTGACGAACCCACAATCATAACGATGTTACCTTCACCTTTTGCCACAGCTCGTGCAATTTCCGAATGCTTCACTATACCCACCGACATAGCATTAACTATTGGATTTTCATTATAGCAATCATCGAAGTAAACATCCCCCGCAACCGTTGGTACACCAAAACAGTTACCATAATCACCGATCCCTTTTATAACACCTTTCATCAGATATCTTGTACGAGGATTATTGAGGTTTCCGAATCTCAACGAATTAAGTGCTGCAATTGGTCTTGCTCCCATAGTAAAAATATCACGCATTATCCCACCAACACCCGTTGCAGCGCCTTGATATGGTTCTACTGCTGAAGGATGGTTATGACTTTCTATTTTGAATGCAACTGCTAATCCATCCCCTATATCGACTAAACCCGCGTTCTCCTCTCCTGCTTGAACAAGAAGTCTCTCTCCAGTTCGTGGTAATTTTTTCAATTCAGCTATTGAATTCTTATAGCTGCAGTGCTCACTCCACATCACACTAAATATTCCAAGTTCAGTATAGTTTGGTACCTTTCCGAGTATCTCAACAATACGATTGTATTCTTCTTCTGTTAGACCATGCTTTAGCGCAAGCTCTAAATTCACACTTGGTTCAATCATTTAGCAATTTATTTTGATTCTGAATCTATTGGATCTATAATTATTAATGTTTGATCCTTTTCGACAGATACATGTTCCATTACTTCAATTGACCTAACTTTGCCATATACTGAAGAACGAATTTCGTTCTCCATTTTCATCGCTTCGAGAATAATTAATCCTTTACCTGGATGAATAATTTCACCTATTTTTACTTCAATTTTTGTTAACAAGCCAGGCATGGGGGCTATTATAATAACCTGATCAAATTTAGATTTTGTATTTTTTGCGAAACGTGAGAGTAATTGTGATCTTGAGTCTTCAACTTTTACTTTGAAAACAAAATGCTTAATCCAGATTTCAAATTCGTTTTCTGATATTTGCTTACATAATAAATTAAAAAATTGATTTCCAATGCAGATACGGTTTATTTCAGTTGAAGTTCGGGTTAAAACGAAATCGTAAGTTTTGTTTCCATTTATAATAAATTGATTAGCCGTTGGATTAGCTACCTCGATTTTATTTTCACCAATGATGATGTTATACTTTTCCATATTCATCATCTCATAAATTTTGAGATTTTCTTTTTCCATTTACTCACAACATCTCCGTCTCCTTTTATTGGTTGGATACTATGGAGCATCTTTGAATATTGAATTGCAGTTATCGCTCCTGCATGTAGGATATCGGTTGGAAGTTGCTCAAGTAATTCAGGTTGAAAATACTTAGTTAAAAAATTTGTATCAAATTTACCATTTTCAAAATTCGGATGTTTCATTATCCAAGAACAAAGTGCAATATTGTTTCGGACACCAAAAATTTCGTAATTATCCAATGCACTGATCATCCGCTTGATTGTTTCTATACGAGTTTTCCCCCATACTACTAACTTTGAAATAATCGGATCATAATAGGGGGTTATCTCATTCCCTTCCTCTATACCTCTATCCTCTCTGATACCATATCCCATTAATGCTTTTAATGCATAGATTTTGCCAATAGAAGGGAAAAAATTGTTTGAGGGGTCTTCAGCATAGACTCTACACTCGATAGCGTGTCCGTTAAATATTACATCTTTTTGTTCTAATGAAAGCGGTTTGCTCTCTGCGATTCTTATTTGCTCCCGAACGATATCTATGCCCACTCTCATTTCGGTTACTGGATGTTCTACCTGGAGTCGGGTATTCATTTCGAGGAAAAAAAAGTTCCGATCTTCATCGAAAATAAATTCAAGTGTGCCGGCATTTGTGTACCCACTGGATTTAACAAGTTTAATTGCTGCTTTAGTTAATTGCTCTCTAATATTATCATCTATAAGAGTTGATGGAGATTCTTCAATTATTTTCTGATGACGTCGTTGGATTGAACATTCACGTTCTCCGAGATGGATAGCATTTCCATGTTTATCAGCCAGAACCTGCACCTCAATATGACGTGGATTTTCAATGTATTTCTCAATGTAAACTCTATCATCACCGAACGAAGATAACGCTTCAGATTTGCTTGCTTTATAAGACGATGCTAATTCCGATTCTTCTTGAACAATTCTCATCCCCTTTCCACCACCTCCACCTGCAGCTTTAAGTAATATCGGATAACTTATTTTTCGGGCAATAGATTTTGCCTCTTCAATTGATGTTATAGGCTCTGTTG
>CAYYIJ010000045.1:0-3593 GCA_964471945.1 uncultured Chlorobiaceae bacterium | reverse complement strand
GAATCGCGATCTATGTCTGAAAACACGGCAACTGTATCAATCTCCATTTCTTTACATGTCTTAATGATGCGAACAGCAATCTCTCCTCGATTCGCAATAAGAATTTTTTTAATTTTATTTGATTTCATTTTTAATAATTTAAATTAATTCAACGACAGTAACACCGGTTCCCCCCTCATTCCATTCACCTAACCTAAAGGATTTTATTGATGGCTGAGATTTTAGATATTCCGTTATTTTCTTTCTAAGAGCACCCGTTCCTTTTCCATGGATGATATCAACACGGTTAAGTCCTGTGAGCATTGCTGTATCCAAAAATTTATCTAAAGCATCAAGTGCCTCATCTCCGTACATGCCACGTAAGTCGATTTCACGTTTAACTTCACTCGGAATAATTTGGCTTGATGCACTATGTAGATGAGATTCAGTTTTACCTCTTTCCACGATTTCAATGTCTTTTCGTTTAACTTTCAGTTTAAGATTACCGCTAAATACAATATAAGAATCATCATCATATTTAGAAAATATTTCTCCTATAGTATTACTCTGTCTTAATCGTACTTTATCTCCAACTTGATATTCTTTTCCTCCAGTAACAGCAGTAATATTTTCTAATAAATTGTTGAAATCATCACTTAATTCTTTAATTTCAAGTTTGGCTTTCTTTATCACTTCCCTTTCGGCTGATGTTTCTTTTATTTCTCGAATAGATTTTTCAATAACCGAGTTGGCTTTCTTTACTATATGTTTGGCTTCATCCAATGCACGAGCTTTTATCTCTTTAACTTCTTTCTCTAAAGCAGATACCTTCTGTTGATAAACTAAATTCAAGTTATTGAGACGAGACTTTTCTTCGTTAACAGTATCGAGTGTGGATTTTAACTCCTGAGATTTCTTTTCGAGGTCGAGAATTAAATCCTCAAGCTTATTTGCTTCACTACCTTTAATCTCACGAGATCGTTTGATAATATCAGATGATAAGTTCAATCGTTCTGCCATTTCAATAGCATAGCTGCTCCCGGGTATTCCTGAACGATATCGATATGTCGGTTTAAGAGAAGTTTGGTCGAATTCCATTGCGGCATTTTGCATACCGGGAATTTCAAATGCAAATGCTTTTAAATTGCCATGGTGTGTCGTTGCGATAGTTGTTACTTTTTGCTTCGTAAGCTGTTCTAAAACTGCAGCAGCAATCGAAGAGCCCTCAATAGGATCGGTACCTGATCCAATTTCATCGAGCAGGACAAGGCTCGATTCATTTGCATCATCAATAATTTGTTTTAAATTTTTTAAGTGCGAGCTAAAGCTGCTTAAATCGTTTTCTATTGATTGTTCATCTCCCATATCGACAAAAATATCAGAAAAAATTCTAAGCTCGCTCTCTGCCGAAGCAGGGATGTGGCAACCAGCTTGAGCCAGCAAAGAAAGTAAACCTACAGTTTTCATCGCAACGCTTTTACCACCAGCATTTGGTCCAGTAATAATGATTGTGTTATATTCAGGTGTTATCTCGAGGTTTAATGGAACTATCTCTCCCCTTTTATGTTTCTGAAGGAGCAAGGGATGATAAGCATTGATAAATTTAATTTCACCATCGGATTTGATCTTCGGCTCAGAACCTATGGCTTCTATTGAATACTTTGCCTTCGCTTGTATGAAATCAAGCTCTGATAATATTCTGACATTCTCTAAGATATTATCCTTAACCTCACGAACTTGTTTTGTCAATTCTTTAAGTAATTTTTCAATTTCTCGTTGTTCTTGAAAGTATAGAGTCCTTATCTCATTATTCACTTCAAGTGTTTCAGCTGGTTCAATGTAGACGGTAGCACCACTAGCAGAAGCACTGTGGATGAAACCAGGTACCCGATTTTTATGTTCGGATTTAACTGGAATTACCATTCTTCCCTCTCTGGTCGTAATAATTTCTTCTTGAACCCAATCACTATTGGAAATTGATTTTAGGATATATTCCAAACTCCTTCTGATAGTATGGCTTTTATCAATAATTTGCCGTCTGATTGATTGCAACTCTTTACTTGCCGAATCCTTCACTTTTGCATCTTCATCAATAGTATGATGTATATTGTATTCCAGAATCTTCTCAATATGAATAGATTTAACTTTTGATGATAAAAGAGGATAGCGCTTTGTTCTTCGAGCAAAATATGTGTGTATTTTATTTGAGGTTATTAAAACCAATTCAATTTTTCGAAGTTCCTCCAAAGATAGAATATAATTTTCAATTGATGAACGATGTAAGCTTTTCCGGATATCGTGGAGATTGTCGAGGGGTAAGGGATCGTCAGTTTCATGAAGCAATTTCATTTCGGTAACAAGAAACAGATTTTCTTGTATTTCATTCATGATGAGGGAAGGGATAAGTTGTTCTAAATGCTCCCGCCCTAAATCTGAAATTGCATACCTTTGGATGTATTTTTTAACTTTATCGAATTCTAACTTTTGAAATGAATTAAGAAACTCGCGCATGAAAATCTTAAACTGAAGGTATCTTTACTGTACTCATCTTTTCTTTTATCTCTTCGAAGAACTTTTTTGAATCTGGAATCCATTTAGTCATATAATCAAAAACTTTTGGTGCGATTTTGAATATATCATGATATAATAATGAATCAGAGCGATCTTCTTCAGAAGGTATAGCATAGAAACTGAACATTACCAGTACTAAACTAACAGCAACTAAACCCTGAGCAAAACCAAGAATTCCTCCTGCTATTCTCGACCACAGTTTGAGAGTACCACTCCCGCTTTTCCCAAACCAACGATAGAATAAATTTATTATGATTACAATGATTATGAAGATAATGAAAAAAGCAAGAATTATAGATACTTCTTCAGAAAAACCTATCCAATCTATGATTACATTAGAAAAAGGTACCATAAATTTTGTGGCACAAATCAATCCACCTAAAAAGCCCAGGATTCCGAATATCTTTTTAAATAATCCATCTCTAATCCCTAAAACTATGAACAATAAAATACCAACTATAATTAAAATATCTGTCATATTTATAAATTATCCTCCTAAATGTTTTTTTACCGTTTCCTGAATTACTTTTCCATCGGCTTTACCTTTTAGCTCTTTCATAATGATAGGCATAACTTTACCAAAGTCCTTCGCAGCCGTAGCATTTTCTTCAGCGATTACCTTTTTAACAAAAGCTTCTATTTCAGAATTAGATAGTTGTTTTGGTAAATATTCTTGGATAATATTTAATTCTTTTTCTTCCTGTTCTGCTAAATCAATTCTGTTGTTTTGGCGATATATTTCGATGGCTTCTTTTCGTTTCTTCGAAGCCGTGATTAGAACTGCCAGTTCATCATCGGGTGTCATACCTCCTGATGGTCTTTTCTCAACTTGTTTCTCTAATAAACCTGCTCTTATCATCCTCAGTGTTTCTAATCGTAGTTGATGACCAGATTTCAGGGCTATCTTCATATCATCAGATATTTTATCGAGTAAAGACATATAAGTTTTTTATTTTATGTATTGAATATATCATTTTGGAGAATGAGAGTCAATTATTGAATCTTTCTAACATTATGTACATCTAATCTTACAAAACTAAATA
>CAYYIJ010000044.1:14492-19558 GCA_964471945.1 uncultured Chlorobiaceae bacterium | reverse complement strand
ATAAAAAATCCTAATAACGTCAACACATATCGCCATGGCGGACCAGCAGGATAATCACCAATATGTAGTTTTTCGAAAGGTATATCAGGATATAAACCAAAATTTACTATGAATGTATATGCAAAGTAACCATTGATAAAATAGTTGCTCACCGATTGAAGTAAAAGTACCAATAATAACCCGGGAAAAAATGAGACAGTTATTTTTCGTAGTGAGTGGGATAGAAGTATTCCCAGACTGAAGGGTAGGGCATAGGTAAGTAATTGGAGACGAATAATCACAGCCAACCCAAGCATTATCCCGGACATTAATCCATACCAATGATGTTTACTCTCAGTTTTTTGAGAGAGTAAAAAGAACCAAAGGGATGCGAGCAACGGAATTTGACAAAACGCTTCCTCAAATTGATGCACAGCGGTCACAGGGAGAATAAAAAATGTCGCTGTGAGGATACCACCAAGTATCTGTGAGGTTTTATCGGTTGTAAGTCCTAGGATTTTGTATGTGAAATAAATTACAGATATGGATAACATTGCATGAAACAGTCGGATGATGAGCATCTCACTGGCAGTAGATGAGATACCAATTGAACGTCCAAATATCATGATAACTGCACCGATGCTTGGATATAAAGCAGAATCTTTATAGTTGTTCGGGAGTGAGCCGCTGCTCGCAATAAGATCGGAATCAACTACAAAATTATGATGGTCATCTAACGTGAGGAATCCTTTACTGAAAAGTGCGGCTATAATCCGAATAGATAATCCGATGGCAATTAAATAGGGAAGTGGATTGGCATGAAAGCGTTCAGAAATATTTTCTAAATAGTGTTTCAGTGTTGGATTTCTTTCAAGTTATTGTTAATTTGTAACCGAAGAAATATATTCATAAAATTGATAAAATCGAAATAGAAACAAGCAGAGAATAACCTGACGAAGGACAATCATATTTTTAGTCAACATTTATTTTATATAGTACTTCTTATCAAGCGATTATTAATCGTCTTATTTCTATTTACGCTATGCAGAACTCTATTTTACTTATTCAATTTTTCTTTCTTCAGTGAAAGCTCGACATCTGAGATATTAATGGCGTTCATATACGGTCTTCGCTTTGACATTTCGGCTATTATCTATTTCAACATTATCATCATCTTCCTTCATGTAGTTCCGACACAGCTGCGAACAAAAAAATATTACAATATTCTAATAAAAATAACTTTTTTATTTTTCAATGGTATTGCATTGATACTAAACATTGTTGATCTCGAATATTTTCAATTTACCAAGAAGAGAATGACTTTCGATGTGTTTGGAATGAGCAGTGATTGGATAAATCTTTTACCCGACTATTTCGAAGATTATTGGTATCTTCCTTTAATTCTAATCGGACTGATAGCTATCGCAATTGTACTTTATCGAAAAACAGACCGACCTCCACCAATAGGAAAAATTAATTATTTTATACAAGGATTAGTTTTCATTATGGTGGGGGGACTATTTCTGGTTGGTGCAAGAGGTGGTTTGCAGCTGAAACCGATTAAAATTATAGATGCGGCACTTCATGCCACACCGCGCACAACACCGGTTGTTCTGAATACACCCTTTACGATGATTCAGACGTACGGTCGAAAAAGGTTAAAAGAATTACATTATTTTTCTAACGAAGAAGCAAACGACCTGTATTCGATATATCACCATACGAAACCGAGCGGACAATTTATAAACCAAAATGTAGTAATTATTATTGTTGAGAGTTTATCGCGAGAATTTATTGGAAAAAAATACCTTACACCATTTCTTGATTCTCTTTGTGAACACAGTGTTTACTATGCCAATTCTTTTGCTAATGGAACCCGCTCGATGGAAGCAATACCTGCAATTCTTGCGAGCATACCTCACCTTATGGAAGATTCTTATATCTTTTCATCTTATCAAGGAAATAATATTAATAGTATCGCAAGTCTTCTAAAAGAAAAAGGTTATCACACTTCATTTTTCCATGGAGGCACGAATGGCACTATGGGTTTCGATAGTTTTATCAAGATGGCAGGCATTGACAATTACTACGGGCGTACGGAATACAATAATGATAAAAATTATGACGGACGCTGGGGAATTTATGATGAGGAATTTTTACAGTTTACCTTACAAATACTTACTGAATCTCCCTTACCCTTCTGTGCAACAATATTTACATTATCTTCACATCATCCCTACACCATTCCTGCAAAATATGCTGATCGGTATCATGGAGATAATTTAAAAATTCATAGCGTGATTAGATATGTTGATTATTCTTTAAGGAAATTTTTTGAAATAGCTTCGACTAAGGAGTGGTATGAAAACACGTTGTTCGTAATAACAGGTGATCATACCCCTGCTGAAACTGAGCATCATTTCTATAAAAATCCAATCGGCATGTTTGCAGTGCCGATTATTTTTTTTCAGCCGGGCAGCAACTTGAAGGGGATTCGTTCAACCTTGGCACAACATATAGATATTATGCCCTCAATTTTAGATTATTTAAATTATTATGGAGAATACGTCGCTTTCGGCTCGAGCCTTTTCGATACTATTCAATCACGATATGTTTTTAACTATTTAAACGATGGTTATCGAATATTCGACCATGAATATGTTCTGTCGTTCGATGGAATAAAAAGCATAAGTTTATTTCAGTACACGATAGATAATTTGTTAACAGTTAATAAAGTGAGCTCTCAGAATGCTGTAATGGATCGACTTGAACAAAAAATAAAAGCAGTACTCCAAGTTTACCATCATTCTTTAATCAATAATCTAATGACAATTGCTCGCTAAACGGGATAAAAATAAAATTATCTAATGGACCAAATAACGATAGAATTTGTATTCAAATTTATCCGATTCGGTTTGGTCGGAACCTCGGGTGTGTTTGTTGATTTTGGTATCACTTATTTTTTAAAAGAGAAATTAAGACTCAATAAGTATTTTTCAAACAGCAGTGGTTTTTTAATAGCAACGGCAAATAATTATATATTGAACAGAATATGGACTTTTCATAGTGTTGATCCAGCGATTTTTGTACAGTTTTCGAAATTTTTAATAATATCAGGAATTGGTTTGTTTCTAAACAATTTTATCGTATATGTTATGATTAGTAAATTAAAAGCAAATTTTTATTTTGGTAAGGTAATAGCTACGATGATAGTTATGTTTTGGAATTTTTTTGCAAATTATTATTATACATTCCATAATGTTTTTACTAATTAAACAACTTTTATGAAAATCCAATCATCATTAAGCAGTCTATTTATTAATCAGGAGTTTACTGAAAAAATAGTTTTAGGATGTCTATTTATCTCTGTTCTTTGCTCAACCTTCTCAATTGCGTTAACCCAAATTGCATATTATTCAGCCTTTATCATTTGGTTAGGATTGATAATATTCAAAAAGGAAAAATTACCAAAGACACCTCTTGATTTGTTTTTAATTCTTTATTTTATTATCGAAATTGTTACGGCTCTATTATCCATCGATCGGTTAGATGCATTCCTCCATGTTCAAAAACGTATTCTCCTTATACCGATAGTCTACCTAATTGTTAGATTTATTGACAATCGTGAACGATTTAATGGGATAGTTATTGCACTAATGTTTTCAGCATCAATTGTTGGCATAATCAATTGTATCCTGATTCTTACTAAATTTTCAGATTATGCTCATTATATACTACGATTTAGTGAGCATAATAATCCCATGACGTATGGTGGGTTAACAATGATTTTATCGTTGTTGATGATCCCATTTTTTCTTAATCCATCAACACCAATAAAAATTCGTTTGCTTTCAGCGGTAGGAGTGATCGTTAATGTATTTACTCTGATCTTTACATATACAAGAAGTTCATGGCTGGGATTTGTTGCTGGCGTTATAGTCATTGCAATAATAAAGGATAAGCGGATTCTATATTTTATAGGAGCATCTATTGTTCTTCTAATGTTATTCGGGACTCCAGAACTATATGCACGTTTCTTTTCCATATTCAATCCATATGCGGGTTACAATGCTGAACGATTAGTAATGTGGTCTACTGGAATTAATATATTTAAAGATTATCCAATTTTTGGTGTCGGTGATATAAGTTTTGATAATCTTACACCAAGATATACAAAAGATGGGTGGGCTTTTGGTCATTTACATAATAATCTTTTACAATGGTTGGTAACTTTTGGAATTATAGGATTAGCAATTATGATTAGTCTGTTCGTTGCCATTTGGAGGATTTTTTGGAAAACTAATAAACAAGTTCAAGCTGATTGGTTATATGGTTCCGTAACTACAGGAGCTATAGCTATTTTTATTGGTTTTCACATCAATGGCTTGTTTGAATGGAATTTTGGTGATGCTGAAATTTATTTTTTAGTTTTAATGATCATTGGAGTTGTGTTAAGCATACAAAGATTGGTAAGAGAAACTTAATTTGAATATTCTTTTTTGTTCAAATTATTCGGTCGGTTGTGTTCCTTATTATGCTCGACGTGCGCTTTTGAAGCTTGGACACAATGTATTCTCGTTTAGTCCCGATTACGATAGTAATGGTTGGCTAAAGTGTAGAACAGATGTGGATATAGATGATTTGCTAACGACTGTGGATGCAAAGATTGATTTATTTATACTAGTTGAGGCAAGCACTGTTACCAAGTTTTTTCCTAAAGGTTTAGCATCTATTCCTATTCCCACCGTATGGTGGGCAATAGATAATCATTTGAATTACCGCTGGCATAAAGAGTATGCAAATCTTTTCGATGTAGTTTTTTTTGCTCAGAAGGAATACCTTATCAAAGCGCAGCGATATGGTGTCAAGAATATACACTGGTTACCAGTGGCTTGTGATGATGAAATTCATCGAGATAGAAAATTATCAAGGATTTATGATGTTAGTTTCGTTGGGAATTTAACACCGAACCGAAAAATATTTTTTGACAGGTTGGGAATACCCATTAATCTCGTATCAGGCGCCTATCTCGATAAGGTAGGGGAAATTTATAGTCGATCGAAAATCGTATTGAATGTGAGTGCGCG